>NZ_DIHV01000122.1:0-21157 GCF_002420325.1 Marinobacter sp. UBA5687 | reverse complement strand
GCCACCGGAATGGTGACCGCCGGAATCAGGGTTGCGCGCCAGGAGCGCAGGAACAGGAAAATAACCAGTATCACCAGCGATACCGCAATCGCCAGCGTGGTCAGAACCTCTTTGATCGAAGCCCGGATAAACACCGATTCGTCATAGCTCTCGGCAATACGCACTTCCGGCGGCAAGGTCTCGCGAATCTTCACCAGCTCCGCCTTCACCGCATCCGACACCGCTACCGTGTTGGCCTTGGACTGGCGGATTACCCCCATCCCGATAGCGGTTTCGCCATTGGCCCGCAAACGACCAACATCCGATTCCACCCCGACCTGAACATTGGCAACCTCGCCCAGGCGCAACAGGTCGTTGCCATCCCGGCGGATCACCAGATTGCGGAAATCTTCCACATTTGACAACCGCCCTTCCGCGCGCACGGTAAAGTTGCGGGTGGAGGAGTCCACTGAACCGGCCGGTAACTCCACGTTGTTCTGCCGCAGTGCCTGCTCCACCTCGGCAACGGTTATGTTGCGGGCCGCCAGGCGGGTGCGGTCGAGCCAGACCCGGATGGCGTAACGGCGTTCACCGCCAATCCGGACATCGGCAACACCGTCCAGAACCGATAACCGGTCTGCCAGAACCCGATCGGCAAAGTCACTGAGTTCGGCACTGTCCCAGACGTCACTGATCAGAGTTATCCACATCATTGGCCGGGCATCGGAATCGGCTTTTTGAACCACCGGGGGATCGGCCTCATCCGGCAACTGGTTCAGAACCCTGGACACCGCATCGCGTACGTCGTTGGCGGCAATGTCGACATCCCGGGAGGTATCAAATTCTATTGAGGTTCGGGATTCACCCTGTTCGGTTGAGGATTCGATGGAGCGAATGCCTTCAATGCCACTGATGGCCCCTTCAATCACCTGGGTAATCTGGGTGTCGACCACTTCCGCCGCAGCGCCGGTGTAATCGGTGGACACCGAAACCACCGGCGGATCAATATCCGGATACTCCCGAACCGGCAAGCCCAGCAAGGCGGCCACGCCGAATACGACAATCAGCAGGCTCAGAACGGTGGCAAACACCGGGCGTTTGATGGAGACATCGGACAGCACCATGGATCAGGACTCCACGGTCCGGGCAAACCGGTTTTCCGGAATCGCCTGGTCGTTACTCTGTACTTCAATGCGGTCGCCGGTACTCAGGCGATCCTGCCCGGTTACTACCACGGCATCGTCCAGGGTCAGGCCAGAGGTAATTTCCACCAGACCGGGCATGCGCGAACCGGTCGCCACCGATACCCGGCGTGCCACGCCGTCTTCGGCAACAAACACATACTTGTCGTCGCCACGAATCATCACTGCCTGCTCCGGAATCACCAGCCCTTCCCGTTCCTGCAGGGTCAGTGACGCCGACATGAACTGGCCCGGCCGCAGACGACCGTCCGGATTATCGATAAAGGCTCGCACCGACAGGGTTCGGCTCAATTCGCTGATGCGGGTGGCGAGTTCCACCAGCTCTCCCCGGAAGACCTCGTCTGGGAATGCCGGCGAGGAGGCAATCACCGATTGGCCTACCCGAACCTGGCCGACAAAACGTTCCGGAACCGCAAAACCCATTTCCATTCGATCGGTGGTGTCCAGCGTGGTAATGGTGGTGCCCGCTTGCAGATATGCCCCCACGCTGATGTCGCTCAGGCCCACCACACCGGAGAACGGCGCTTCAATGCGATGGTTTTCCAGCCGCACCCGGGCAGCCTGTCGCTGGGCTTCAGCCACACTCACGGCGGTGACCAGTTCATCCACCTGGGACTGGGACACGCTATTGTTGGAGCGCAAACGCTGGGCCCGCTCCAGTTGCCGCCTGGCATCGGCCAGCTGGGCTTCAATCACCTGGAGATCGGCACGGGCCTGACGATCGTCGAGACGTAACAGGACATCGCCCTGAGATACTTTCTGTCCGGGTTCGAGGTTGATCTGCACCACCCGACCGGTGACTTCGGTGGTCAGTTCCACGGCATTCAGTGCCTTGAGGTTGGCCACCGAACGAATCTCATCCCTGACCTGCTGTAATCTGGGCGCCACTGCACTGACTTTGCTGGCCCTCGGCTCCTCACCGGCCTGTTCTGTGGACGAGGAATCCATCGCCAAAAAGAACACCGCACTTCCGGCACCCGCTGCAACCAGTACCACCGCAATCAGCCATTGCTTCCACATGGGTATCGCAAACCTTTCCGAGTTCAGTTCTGCGGGACAGCCCCGCTTTCATGTTTCTGAATCACCAACACCACTTCACCCACATCGACACCCCACTTGCTCATGGTGGTCTGGTTGATCAGGGTGTCGGGAGTAACCAGGTACATCCAGTCGTCCATCCGGACATCGATCGTGCCATCGCCGTATGCCACCCGCAGGACATAATTCATGTGTATGGCGTTGCCCTGCCAGCGCATGGTGCCGGCTTCCACCACGTCGCCGGCGCTGGCGTGATAGCTGCCGTTGTCCGGTGTCAGCGTCCAGATCCGGGTCTGGACCTCGCCGTCGTTGAAACGGAACACCTCATCCAGCGTACCGACACCGTTTTCATCCCAACTGGCCACAATGTCTGCGTCGAAGGTACGGATAACCTGGCCGGCGTAGTCCTTGACCACCCCCCGGGCCGAAAGTTCGCCCCGGAAAAACTCCGAGGGCACCAGCTCCGGTGCCTGGCCCTGATAATCCTCCAGATTCGGCCCGGCACACCCTGCCAGCATCAGGGTCATTAACAGTATAAGACCACCGCTTCGAAGACCATGGAAAAGACCGGGGAAAGGCTGCGTTTGCATGACTTTTACACTCCTTGGCGACTACCGGATAGCAACAGAACGTTTACAGCATTACGGACCCATGGCCGTGCCCGATCAGTCCCCGGGCCCAACCGTCATTTCAGCCAATTGTCCATTCTGACATCAGCACCAGCGCTTTCCGTCAATGGCAGCCCGCCGGGAATACCGTACAACTGCACACACAGTGGCCTTTCTGGCCCAACCAATTCCGGATGATCAATGCATGTGAGGACTGGCTATGCCTGTGTATAAAGCGCCCCTGAGGGACATGAAATTCCTGCTCAATGACGTATTCGATTACCCGCGGCACTACCAGACACTGGCCTCCGGTGAGAACGCCACGCCCGACATTGTCGACGCCATTCTGAGCGAATGCGGCCGTTTCTGCGAAGAGGTGCTGAGCCCGCTGTATCAGTCCGGCGACGAAGAAGGGTGCCACCTGGAAAACGGTGAAGTGATCACCCCCAAGGGCTATAAAGAAGCCTACGAGCAATATGTGATGGGCGGCTGGCAGGGCCTGTCGGCACCGGAGGAATTCGGGGGCCAGGGCCTGCCGGCCTCCATGGGCCTGTTGAAGCAGGAAATGATGGGCACCGCCAACTGGTCCTTTTCCATGTACCCGGGCCTGTCCCTGGGGGCCATGAACACCATCTATCTGCACGGCGATGAGCAGCAGCAACAGACTTATCTGGCGCCGCTGACCGAAGGCCGCTGGGGCGGCACCATGTGCCTGACCGAGCCCCAGTGCGGTACCGACCTGGGCCAGGTCAAAACCCGGGCCGAACCCCAGGCCGACGGCAGCTACAAACTCACAGGCACCAAGATCTTCATTTCCTCAGGCGAGCACGATCTGACCGAAAACATCGTTCACATCGTGCTGGCCCGTCTGCCGGATGCCCCGAAAGGCACCAAAGGCATCAGCCTGTTTATCGTGCCCAAGTTCCTGCCCGATGCCCAGGGCGGTGTCGGTGAGCGCAACGCCGTCAGTTGCGGCGCGCTGGAGAAGAAAATGGGCATCAAGGCTTCGGCCACCTGTGTGATGAATTTCGATGGCGCCGCCGGCTATCTGATCGGCCCGGAGAATCAGGGCCTGGAGTGCATGTTCACCTTTATGAACACAGCCCGCATCGGTACGGCAATTCAGGGGGTTGGCCCCGCCGAGCTGTCCTATCAGTGGGCTCTGGATTACGCCAGGGAGCGCCGTTCCATGCGGGCGCTGTCCGGCAAGAAAGAGCCGGATGAAGT
The DNA here is from genome assembly GCF_002420325.1 of Marinobacter sp. UBA5687. Lineage (NCBI taxonomy): Bacteria > Pseudomonadati > Pseudomonadota > Gammaproteobacteria > Pseudomonadales > Marinobacteraceae > Marinobacter > Marinobacter sp. UBA5687. The sequence goes on along the minus strand of NZ_DIHV01000122.1, from coordinate 17,103 downwards.
TGCAGACAGCCTGATTCACCATGCCGATGTCCGGCGTATGCTGCTGACCCAGAAAGCCATCGCGGAAGGCGGCCGCTCCATGCTCTATTACGCCGCCAAGATCGCGGACCATATGGTGGAAGCGCATACCGCAGGCGATACCGCCAAGGTTGAGAAATATGACGACAAACTCGGCTTCCTGACGCCAATCCTGAAGGGATTCCTGACCGAGCTGGGCTGTGAGGCCACCAATCTGGGCATGCAGGTGTTCGGCGGTCATGGCTACATCCGCGAACACGGTATGGAGCAGATTGTCCGGGATACCCGTATTGCCACCCTGTACGAAGGTACAACCGGCATCCAGGCCCTGGACCTGCTCGGGCGCAAGGTCTTACTGATGACCCAGGGCGGAGCAGTGCGGGAATTCACCCTCAAGGTGGCCAATTTTGCCCGCAAGCACCTGACCAACAAACAACTGCGGCCGATGGCGGTGGAGCTGCTGAAACTGACCGCCCAGTGGAACCTGCTGACCGTGCGCGTGATGCTGGCAGCACGCAAGGATCGCGACGTGGTCAGCGCCGCCGCCAACGACTTCCTGATGTACAGCGGCTACGTGACCATGGCGTACATGTGGCTACGCCAGGCGGCGGTGGCCAGCGATAAACTGGAAAACGGCGGCGCTGAATCTGACGCCTTTTACCGCACCAAGCTGGCGACCGCCGAGTTCTATTATGAGCGCTTGCTGCCCCGGGCCCAGGCCCACGCCACCAGCATGCTGAGCCCGACCCGCAACCTCATGCAGGTGGCGCCGGAAGAGATGGCCTTTACCGGTTAACCTCCGGTATTTTCCCGTCCCGGGCTCTGCCCGGGACATTTTTGACTGTTCATGACCATCCGGAAACCGGGGTTGAAATCCCGTTGATACGACCTCAACTTCCCCCCTGCCTTACCACTTTTCTCACAATGCACTGAGGTTTAACAACTTTTAGAGACATCACCATTCTCGCGTATAAAAGAAGGAGGTTCGAAAATGGACAATCGTACTGACGACTTTTATCCCACCCGCCTCGAGCGCCCGGCAGAGAGTTTCGAGCGCAAGGACCCGGTTATCCACAGCCAGGGAACCGACCGCCACAATGGGCCGCTGAGCGAAACTGAACTGGCCCGGTATGAACGGGACGGCTTTCTGGTATTCAACAACTTTCTGGATCAGGAAACAGTCAAACGTTTCCGGGACGACCTGCGAGCCTATGAGAATGACGACAGCATCCTGCGTTCCGAAGGCACTATTACTGAGCCGGGCAAGCAGGAAATCCGCTCTATTTTCGGGATCCACGAACTGTCTGATCGCTTCGACCGACTGACCCGGGAGTCCCGCCTGCTGGATATGGTGCACCAGCTACTGGGCAGTGATGCCTACATCCACCAGTCACGCATCAATTTCAAACCCGGTTTCCACGGCAAGGGCTTTGACTGGCATTCGGATTTCGAGACCTGGCACGCCGAGGACGGTATGCCGCGCATGCGGGCCGTCAGCTTTTCCATCGCCCTCACCGACAACACACCATTCAACGGCCCATTGATGCTGATTCCCGGCTCCCACAAAACGTTTGTGCCCTGTGTCGGCCGCACGCCCGAGGACAACTACCAGTCCTCACTGAAAAAGCAGGAGCTGGGGGTCCCCAACGAGCAGGACCTGCAGAAGATGGCCGATCAGTACGGCATCCAGGCGCCTACCGGGCCAGCGGGCTCTCTGATCATATTCGAGTGCAACACGTTGCATGCCTCCAATGCCAATATGTCACCCTGGCCCCGCAGCAATCTGTTCTTCGTCTACAACAGTGTGGAAAACCGTCTGGAACAGCCATTCTGCGGCAACAAACCGCGGCCCGACTTTCTGGGCAATCGCAGCCATACCGAGGCCCTGCGCCCGGTTCGTTCACCGGATCTGCGCCGCACCGGTTAAGCGATGGCCCAATAACGAAAAAGGGGAAGCCAGTGGCTTCCCCTTTTGCAATGGAACAAAGCTCTGATCAGAGGCCGTACTTGGTCTCAATAGCCTCGTAGATTCCGTTGTTCTTGATGGTTTCCAGGCCCTGATTCAGTTTCTGGATCACCTCGTCCGGCGTTTCCATGTTCATGGCCAGGTACAGTTCGGTCTTGTTGAACGAATACACCGGAACCAGCCCTTCCACATCCTGCTGGGAGGCAAAATAGGGCCCGGCCAGCTGGTCCGCAATCCAGAGGTCAACCTGTCCCAGTTCCAGGCGCTTCGGGTTCAGATCGTCGCTTTCCATCTCCGAGACCTTATAGCCGCGCTCCAGCAGGTATTCGGTCATGACGTCACCGCGATAGCCGGCATACAGCAAACCCCGGGTATCTTCCAGATCGTCGATCTGCAGGTTGGTGCCGGCCGGGGCAAAGATGGTCCACAGGTTGTTCGCCAATGGCCCTACCCACTTGAACTGCGGTGCCCGGCTTTCGGTATAGGTGGTGCAGAAGATCCCGTGGTTCTTTTTGTTCAGGGCCCGGTTGTAGCCGTAATCCCAGTTCCGGAGCTTGATGACATAGTCCAGCCCGGACGCCTGCAGCACCGCTTTCACCATCTCGGTGCACAGTCCATCAATGCCATCGCCGTTATGCTCGAAGGCACGGCCGGTGGAACTCATGTTGTACGGAGGAAAGTTCTCGGTGTAGATGTAGAGTTTGTCTGAGCCCAGGGCGGGCACAGAAACGCCGGCAAACACCAGCGTGGCAGCTAACAGAGAGGCCAACTTGCGCACGGGTTATCTCCTTTACCACGAATGACTTGGTCCGCTGCACAGGCAGCGGCACGATGAGACAGTAGTGGAGTTTACCCGAGCTTTTAACGTTGTTTTACAGATAAACTGTTTGTTTTCGTAAGGGAACACTCGAGAGCCAGAGCGGGCTGAGGGCTCCGTCCTGAATTATTTTCCGATGCAGAAACTGCTGAATATTTTCCCCAGAAGCTCATCCGGGGTCAGATGCCCGGTGATTTCCCCCAGGGCATCCTGAGCGGCCCGCAGATCTTCGGCCAGCAATTCACCGGCGCCGTAACCTTCCAACTGAGTCTGTCCTTGCAGCAGGGAATCCCGGGCACGTTCCAGGGCATCCAGGTGCCGGCGCCGGGCCAGGAAGCCACCTTCGGTGGTGCTGGCAAAGCCGATGCATTCTTTCAGATGCTCACGCAGAACCTCCAGGCCCTCCGCAGCTTTTGCTGCCAGACGAATCACCGGAGCGGTCTGATGCGACTCGGCGCTGATACCCACCGGTTCACCAGACAGATCCACCTTGTTCCGGATCACCGTCACCGGTGCACTCCTGGGCAGTTGATCAATAAAATCCGGCCAGATTTCATGGGGCTCGGTTTTGTCGGTGGTGGTGGCATCCACCATCAGCAAAATACGATCGGCTTGTCGGATTTCTTCCCAGGCCCGGGCAATACCAATCTGTTCCACTTCGTCCGGGCTGTCCCGCAGGCCGGCGGTATCAATAATGTGCAGCGGCATACCATCGATGTGGATATGTTCCCGCAACACATCCCGGGTTGTACCCTCGATGGCGGTGACAATCGCAGCCTCCCGCCCCGCGAGGGCGTTCAGCAGGCTGGATTTGCCGGCATTGGGCCGGCCGGCAATAACCACTTTCATGCCGTCCCGCAGAATGGTGCCTTGTTGGGCTTCACCGAGAATCTGCTGCACCTGCTCCAGCAGGCCCTGCAAGTCAGAAGCAACTTTGCCATCGGCCAGGAAATCGATCTCTTCCTCCGGAAAATCGATGGCCGCTTCCACGTAGATGCGCAGATGGGTGATGGCCTCCACCAGGTTATCCACACGTTTGGAGAACACCCCCTGCATGGAACGCACGGCACAGCGGGCCGCCTGTTCCGAGCTGCTTTCAATCAGATCTGCAATGGCCTCAGCCTGAGCCAGGTCCAGCTTGTCATTGAGAAACGCTCTTTCGGAAAATTCACCGGGCCGGGCCAGCCGGGCGCCCAGGCTGCAGACTTCCCGCAACAGGATATCCAGGATCACCGTACCCCCATGGCCCTGAAGCTCGAACACATCTTCGCCGGTAAAGGAATGCGGGTTGGGAAAGTACAGACCGATGCCCTCATCAATGAGCTCTCCCTGCCGATCCCGGAACGGGCCGTAATGGGCGTACCGGGGTTTTGGCTCAAAGCCCAGCATGGTGCGGGCAATGGCCATGGCTCTGGGTCCGGACACCCGGACAATCCCCACCCCGGCCTGGCCCGGGGCAGTGGCGATGGCGGCAATGGTGTCAGTCGCTGGCTGCATCTTGGTTTTCCTGAAATAGAAATGACAAAGGCTCCACAAGGGAGCCTTTGTCAGGTCAGAAGCACTGTTGAATCAGTACTTCTTGCCTGCCGTTTCCGCTTCGATCTTGCGGGTAATGTACCACTGCTGGGAGATCGAAAGAATGTTGTTCACCAGCCAGTACAGAACCAGACCAGCCGGGAACCACAGGAAGAACACGGTGAAGATCAGCGGCATCAGCTTCATGATCTTGGCCTGCATGGGGTCCGGGGGCGTCGGGTTCAGGCTCATCTGGATGAACATGCTGGCGCCCATCAGGATCGGCAGGATGAAGTACGGGTCCATCTGGGACAGATCCTGAATCCACAGCATGAACGGCGCATGACGCAACTGGACACTTTCAAACAGTACCCAGTAAAGTGAGATGAACACCGGCATCTGCACCAGGATTGGCAGACAGCCCCCGAGCGGATTGATTTTCTCGCGCTTGTACAGCGCCATCATTTCCTGGGACATGCGCTGGCGATCGTCGCCATAGAGCTCTTTCAGCCGGGTCAGTTGCGGAGCAACCGCGCGCATTTTCGCCATGGAGCGATAGCTGGTGGCGGAGAGGTGGAAGAACACCGCTTTTACCAACACCGTCAGCAGGATGATAGCGACACCCCAGTTACCGACGAGGCCATAGAACCATTCAAGAATGTAGAACAGCGGCAGGGAAATGAAGAACAGCCAGCCGAAATCAACGGTGCGATCCAGGTTCGGAGCCAGAGCTTCCAGCCGATCAATGATCTTGGGACCGACATAAGCAGTGGCGCCCACTTCTGCGGTCTCACCCGGTGCTACCGTCGTCGCAGGATAAACAAAGCCCATGACATGGAGATCGCCCCGTCGGGTGGTCTGGAACTGGGCTTTCTGATCCCGCTCGGGGACCCATGCGGTCAGGTAGTAATGCTGCAGGAAGGCCAGCCAGCCATTGGTGACGGACTGATTGACGCGCTTCTCTGACAGATCCTCGAAATCGTACTTCTCATACGGATCTTCCGGGGTACTGATCACCATGCCCAGATAAGCCCGGATTCCCATGCTGGCCTGGGAGGTCGGATCTGGCGCCTGATCGCGTACGATCTTGCCGGTGAAGTTACCTTGCCATGGGCTTTCTGAACGGTTATCGATCAGGTAGCTGACATCAATCTGATAGCTGTTGCGGGACAGATGATAGCGTTTGGTGATGGCTACACCGCTGTCAGTGGTGTACACCAGGTCGATGGTCAGTTCATCTTCCCCTTCCGCCAGCTGGTAACTGCCGGTTTCTGCCTGAAATACAGGAGCGTCACCGGCCTGGCTGCCATCCGGGCCATCGCGACCGATCAGGCCACTTTCCAGGAGATAGGTGCGGGTACTGGTATTGGTCAGCAGTTTCAGTGGCTGTTCGCTGTCCAGAGACTCGTCGTATTGTAACAGGGAACTGTCAACCACATTACCGCCTACGCGGTCGATCTTCAGCTCGTAAACATCCGTGGTCACGGTAATGAAACGATCTGCCAGATCCTGATCGCTGCTGGCGGAGGTTGTCGCGAGTGAGCCGGTCTCTGGCGTTGCAAACTCTTCACCGCCTGCGTTGTTATCCTCAGGCAGGATCATGTCATCGGTGTTGTTGGTAGCACTGCTGTCTGAGGGAGATTGCGCCTCGGCAACCTGTTCTGTTTGAGGCTGGTGATAATCCTCGTTCCAGGCAAGTACCATCAGGTAACTGACAATGGCGAGGCCGGCAAACAAAACGATGCGTTGAATATCCATAAACTTAGTGTCTGGTCTGAGTAGTGGAATGAGTGCTTTCTGTCGGATTGCAGGCCTGGCCGGAGCGAGGCGCCGTATTCAGTTCCGTTCCCGGTACCGGATCATAACCGCCTTCTGCCCAGGGATGACACCTGAGTAGCCGGGCTGTTGCCAGGTAACCGCCTTTCAGAGGTCCGTGATGTTGGATGGCCTCGAGGGCGTATTGTGAACAGGTAGGGTAATGACGGCAATGGCTGGCCATCATCGGACTGATGGCATACTGGTAGAACCGGATGGGCAAGAGCAGGAGTTGACGCATTACTCCGTACCTCTGGGATTGCCGACGGATTGATCAGGCGTGGACTGCCGGTATTTTTTCTTTACCCGATGCCAAAGATCATTCAGTGAGGAACGGACCGTATCGTTATCCAGCCGATCCAGCCCCTGGCGGCCGAGCACAATGATATCAAGGCCTGGCAGATCTGGTTGGAGCCGGAAGGTTTCCCTTACCTGACGCTTGATCCGGTTTCTCTGAACGGCGAGCCGAAGATTCTTCTTGGAGAAGATCAATCCGACCCTGGCGTGTCCCAATGAGTTGGCAGAGGCCAGGATCAGAAAATTCCTGTGCGGAACTTTCAGCGTTACGTCATTGAAGACCCTGCTGTAATCCGAAGGTTTCAACAGCCTGTGAGACTTCGGAAACGTCAAGGCCTTCATGAGGCAGGCTTCAGATTACGCAGACAGGCGTGCACGGCCCTTGGCACGGCGACGAGACAGTACCTTGCGACCATTGGCTGTCGCCATACGGGCACGGAAACCGTGAACGCGCTTGCGCTTCAGGACGCTCGGTTGGAATGTTCTTTTCATGGTGATGTTCTCACAAATCGTCGATGGACATTGATCACTGGCTGGAAAATAGACAGCCAAAACAGGAGCGGCATTCTAGTCAAATACCGGTGCAAGTTCAATGGTTATAGTTTGGTCAGGCAAGATTCTGGCATGGGTACTAACCGACATGGCGAGTAATAGAATCTGTAAGGTCTTTTTAAAATTCTTTCAAAGATATTTATTACTGTTATTAGGCACCTTGATTTCTGTGGATAAGAGAAATTTAATCTGAATAATCATGAGATTAATGCCATGACAAAGCTTGTGACAGATACCCGTGAGCCCTGTGGATTTCGTCATCACGGATTGTGCACAAGTGGGATAGGTGATGGTGAACCGAGTTATGCAAGTATCCGTCAAGATCTTTCCCACAGGACTGAACCCCGGCTTTGCACAAGCTCCTGTGAATAACTTTTTTTCAGGCATTTTCTGTACACAAGGCTGTAGATATGTCTGAAACAATCTGAAAAATATGAAGAAAAGTTTCCACAGGGTGTTTATGACAAAGGTTTCCGGCCTTTTACTGAAGGCTCGTGCAGGTTAGAATCTCCGGTCACTTCAGGCACCGGTTGGCGTTGGTTTAACGGTGCCTTATCAGTCAGGTTTTCGGGAGCAGGCGGTCGTGCCGAACAGTATGTGGCATCAATGTCTTGAAGTACTCCGGGATGAGTTTCCCGCACAGCAGTTCAATACCTGGTTGAGGCCCCTTCAGTCTGATCACCGGGAAGGGCAGCTCATGCTGTTTGCCCCGAACCGGTTTGTGATGGACTGGGTCAACGAAAAATACCTCCGCCGTATAGAAGAAGTATTGAAGGATCTGAATGGTGGTCAGGCGCCACGAGTCATGATGAAAGTGGGCTCTGCGCCCAAGCCCACAGATCCGGTGGTTCGCTCCGAAGTGGCGCCGCCGGTCCGGGTCTCGGAAGAAACCGAGCAGACCGTTACGGAAGAAGAAAGAAGTGTTGCGGCTACTGTTGCGGACTCAGCACCAAGAGCGATGTCTGCGCCGGCACCCAAGGCCCAGGCCGAGCGCCGTCCGGTGCAGGTAGAAGGTGATATCAAACACCAGAGTTTTCTTAACGAAACCTTTACCTTCGATACCTTTGTCGAGGGTAAATCGAACCAGCTGGCCCGGGCTGCCTCCATGCAGGTGGCAGAAAACCCCGGTGGTGCCTACAACCCGCTGTTTCTCTATGGCGGTGTGGGCCTGGGTAAAACCCACCTGATGCATGCCATTGGCAATGAGATTGTGCGTCGCAACCCGCGCGCGAAGGTAGCCTATCTGCGTTCGGAACGGTTTGTGGCCGACATGGTCAAGGCACTGCAGCTGAACGCCATCAATGAGTTCAAACGCTATTACCGGTCGGTGGATGCGCTGCTGATTGACGATATCCAGTTTTTTGCCCGCAAGGAACGCTCTCAGGAAGAGTTTTTCCACACCTTTAATGCGCTGCTTGAAGGTGGCCAGCAGGTGATCGTGACCTGTGACCGTTTCCCGAAAGAAATCTCTGATATGGAGGAGCGGCTGAAATCCCGCTTTGGCTGGGGCCTGACGGTGATGGTCGAGCCTCCGGAACTGGAAACACGGGTGGCGATCCTGATGAAGAAGGCGGAACAGGCCAATGTGAAACTCAGCAGCGAGGCCGCGTTCTTTATTGCACAGAAAATCCGATCAAACGTTCGTGAGCTTGAAGGGGCGCTGCGTCTGGTGATAGCGAATGCTCACTTCACTGGCTCGGAGATTACCCCGCCGTTTATCCGTGAGAGCCTCAAGGATCTCCTGGCCCTGCATGAAAAGCAGGTGAGCATCGATAATATCCAGCGAACGGTGGCTGAGTACTACAAGATCAAGGTGGCGGATCTGCTGTCCAAACGCCGCACTCGCACAGTCACCCGGCCGCGCCAGGTGGCTATGTCCCTGGCCAAGGAACTGACCAACCATAGCCTGCCGGAGATTGGCGACGCGTTCGGTGGGCGTGACCACACCACCGTTCTGCATGCCTGTAAAAAGATTGTTGAATTGCAGGAAACCGATCCCGGTATCCGTGAGGATTATCAGAATTTTATGAGATTGCTGACCACCTGATTGAAGGTGGCCCGTACGAACAACACATACATTCACTTCCGATAACTGAAGCCGAGTGCCATGAAACTGACCATCAGCCGTGAATCACTGATCACCCCGCTGCAAAGCATCGCGGGCGTTGTGGAAAAGAAACAGACCATGCCGGTGTTGTCCAACGTCCTGCTGGAAGCGGAAGACAATATGCTGACACTGACCGGTACCAATATGGAAGTGGAGCTGGTGGCTCGGGTAGCACCAGTCCATGTGGATCAGCCTGGTCGTATCACGGTTCCGGCGCGGAAGTTGGCGGATATCTGTCGGGCCCTGGGGGATGAGGCGCCTATCGATCTGGCACTGGAAGGCGATCGTCTGCATCTGCGCGCCGGAAATTCCCACTTCACCCTGTCGACGCTGCCGGCGGAGCACTTTCCCAATGTCGAAGATGAGCCGGAAAGCTTCCGTCTGGCATTGCCACAGAAAGAGCTCGGTCGCATGCTGGATGCCACTGCGTTCGCCATGGCCCAGCAGGATGTGCGTTATTACCTGAACGGGTTGTTGCTGGAAGTGGATGTGAATCATGCCCGGGTTGTGGCTACCGATGGTCATCGTCTGGCCATGGCCCAGTTCGATCTGGATACCGGGTGTCCAGAGTTGCGGCAGGTTATTGTGCCTCGTAAAGGTGTACTGGAACTGGCCCGGCTTCTGGATGATGAAGAATCGCCGGTTACGCTGGTCATCGGTGACAATCATCTGCGGGCGACGGTGGGCAGCTATACCTTTACCTCCAAGTTGATTGAAGGAAAGTTCCCGGATTACAACCGGGTGATCCCGCGAGGCGGTGACAAAACCGTACTGGCGGATCGTTCAACGCTGAAAAGTACCCTGCAGCGGGCGGGCATTCTGTCGCACGAGAACATCCGTGGTGTGCGCCTGAACCTTTCTCCCAACCAGTTGCAGGTGTTCGCCAATAACCCTGATCAGGAACAGGCTGAAGATGCGTTGCCGGTGGAGTATCAGGGCGAATCACTGCAGATCGGGTTTAATGTAGGCTATCTGGTAGATGTCATGAATGCACTGGATGATGACCAGGTGAAGATTACGTTGTCGAATCCCAACAGCAGCGCGCTGATTGAGGCTCAGAACGACAACCGCTGCCTGTATGTTGTCATGCCGATGCGACTGTAATCAGGTTTGGAGGGCTCTATGGGTGCTGTAACGAATGGAATCAAAGGCGCGTTCAGGATCGGTCAGACCCTGTCTGTGCTTGGCCGCACCGGGGTAAACTGGGTTCGGGGCGATCGGCCCCCTGCCCCGAAATTGTTAAGGCAGACCTTCGAAAGCCTGGGCGCAACCTACATCAAATTGGGACAATTTATTGCCAGCTCGCCGACCTTTTTCCCGAAGGAATATGTGGAGGAGTTCCAGTTCTGCCTCGACAAGACCCCGAGCCTTCCCTTCAGCGTAATCAAGAAGATCATCCGGGACGAGCTTGGTCGCCCTATTGATCAGGTGTATTCGGAAATTGATCCGGTCGCACTGGCTTCGGCATCCATTGCCCAGGTTCATGCTGCTCGCCTGGTAACGGGTGAGGAAGTGGTGATCAAGGTTCAGAAGCCGGGTGTGGAAAACATTCTGCTGACGGACCTCAACTTCCTTTACCTGTCTGCCCGAATGCTTGAGACGCTGGCCCCGAAACTGTCCTGGACCTCCATGTCCGGCATTGTTGATGAAATCCAGAAAACCATGATGGAAGAATGCGATTTCATCAAAGAGGCCAACAACCTGAAAGTCTTCCGGGAGTTTTTGCAGAATACTCACAATGAAGATGCGACCGTGCCGCGGGTGTACGAGCATTGCAGTACTCGCCGGATTCTGACCATGGAACGTTTCCGCGGGGTCCCATTAACGGATCTTGAGAGTATTCGAGGCTTTTCCCGTGATCCGGAGCGGACATTGATAACCGCCATGAACACCTGGTTTGCCAGCCTGACCCAATGCGAGTTTTTTCACGCAGACGTTCATGCCGGTAACCTGATGGTGCTTGAGGATGGTCGGGTTGGTTTTATCGATTTCGGCATTGTCGGGCGTATCAGACCGGATACCTGGCAGGCCGTGAGTGATTTCATTTCCGCGATTATGGTGGGCAATTTTGATGGTATGGCCGACGCCATGATCCGGATTGGCGTCACCCGGCACACCGTGCGGGTGGACGATCTGTCTGCGGATCTTCAGCGTCTGTATCGTCAGATGGATCGTATGGTGCCGGATGATGTGCCCTATGAAGTGGAACGGGCCGAGGACGACGTGAATAATATCCTGATGGACATGGTAAAGGTTGGCGAAAGTCACGGTTTGCATTTCCCCCGTGAATTCGCCTTGCTGCTCAAGCAGTTCTTGTATTTTGACCGCTATGTTCACATCCTGGCGCCGGAAATGGATGTGTTCATGGACGAACGGCTAACCATGCTTCATTAACCGGTCTACCGGGGTTTCTAGTACACTAGGGCGATATCGGAAACGGTATCGCCCTTTCTCGTTTTGGTCGTCCGAATTTTCAGCCTGAGCACTCCGTTAACCTATGGCGCTAGTCAAACTCCAGACACAGCACTTCCGAAACCTGTTATCTGCGCCTGTAGAATTTTCACCGTCCTTCAATCTTCTTTATGGCGCCAATGGCAGCGGTAAAACCAGTATTCTGGAAGCGATTGGCTATCTGGGTCTTGGTCGGTCGTTTCGGGTCAGCCGGCATCAGGCAGTGGTGGCCCACGGGCAATCGAAACTGACTGTCTTCGGGGCACTGGATTCAGGTCTTTTGGCGCAAGAGTCTTCAGAGAAGGTTGAGCACAGAATTGGTATTTCCCGGGATGTCAGCCTCAAGGAAACCCAGTTGCGGGTAGATGGTGAGGCGGTTCGCAGTCTTTCGTTTCTGGCGATGCATCTGCCGGTCTCGGTCATTGATCCCGGGGTATTCGACATTGTTGCTGGTGGCCCGGGTAAGCGTCGGCAGTTTCTGGATTGGTTAGTGTTCCACGTGGAACCTTCCTTTTCTTCCCTGTGGCAACAGGTTCAGAGAGTCACGTCACAGCGGAATCAAATGCTGAGAAATGGTAGACTGGACGAATCGTTGATGCGGGTCTGGGATTCCCAGTACGGCGCCTTGGCGGAGTCGTTGAGTGACATCCGGGAAACCGTTTTCCAACGCTTCAAGATCGCTTTTGAATCGGTGTTGGCGGAGCTGGATGCGCCCTGGGTGGAAGGTCTGAAGATGGACTTTTATCCGGGCTGGGATCGAAGCACAGCGTTGACCGAAGTATTGGTCAACCATCGCGAACAGGAACGTCGGATGGGCCACACCTTGTACGGCCCGAACCGGGCGGATATCCGTCTGAAGTTTGGTGGTCGTCCGGTGGCGGAAACGTTCTCGCGGGGGCAGCAAAAGACACTGGTGATCCTGATGAAGATTGCTCAGGGCAAGGTGTTGAGTGATCTTGGCAAACAGGTGACGTTTCTGTTGGACGATATCAACGCCGAATTGGATGTTCGTCATCGCGTTATGCTGGCTCGCAACTTACAGGAACTGCGTTGTCAGGTGTTTATCACCTCCATTGAGCATCCGGAACCGGACACGTTGTGGCACGATGGGGATACACCTGAATACAGAATGTTCCACGTGGAACATGGACAATTGACGGAAGAATAGCTGAGCCGGGCGGGTTCGCGAATGATCGTGTCTGTCGCCAGGGCTGGGCTCACCTCCAGGAGTCTCTTTTAATGAGTGAATCGAACTACAATTCCTCCAGTATCAAAGTCCTCAAAGGACTCGACGCGGTGCGTAAACGGCCCGGTATGTACATCGGTGATACCGACGATGGCACCGGCCTGCATCACATGGTCTTTGAGTTGGTGGATAACTCCATCGATGAGGCTCTGGCTGGTTACTGTTCTGAAATCGGCATCATCATCCACCCGGACGAATCCATTACCGTAAAAGACAATGGTCGCGGTATCCCGGTCGATCTGCATGAAGAGGAAGGTGTTTCGGCCGCCGAAGTCATCATGACTGTGTTGCACGCCGGCGGTAAGTTCGACGACAACTCCTACAAGGTCTCCGGCGGTCTGCACGGTGTGGGTGTGTCTGTGGTCAACGCCCTGTCTTCCTCGCTGACCCTCACCATCCGCCGGGATGGCAAGGTCTATGAGCAGAGCTACACCCACGGTGTACCTAATGCGCCCCTGGGCGAAGTCGGTGAAACCGATGCCTCCGGTACCAAGGTTCACTTTATTCCCTCTCCGGAAACCTTCACTCATATCCAGTTCCATTACGACATCCTGGCCAAGCGCCTGCGGGAACTCGCTTTCCTGAACAGTGGTGTGCGTATCCGCCTGACGGATGAGCGTTCAGGCAAGGAGGAGATTTTTGAATATGAAGGTGGTCTGCGGGCCTTTGTTGAGCACCTGAATACCAACAAGACAGCCATCAATCGTGTCTTCCATTTCAACCGTGAGCGGGAAGATGGCATTGCGGTTGAAGTGGCCATGCAGTGGAACGATGCCTTCCAGGAAAACATCTACTGCTTCACCAACAATATTCCCCAGCGGGATGGTGGTACTCACCTGGCCGGTTTCCGGGCAGCACTGACCCGCTCTCTGAACAACTACATTGATCATGAAGGCCTGGGCAAGAAAGCCAAGGTAGCGACCTCCGGTGATGATGCCCGGGAAGGCCTGACCGCTATCATCAGTGTGAAAGTGCCCGATCCCAAGTTCTCCTCCCAGACCAAGGACAAGCTGGTGTCCTCGGAAGTGAAGACGGCGGTGGAGCAGGAACTGTATCAGAGCTTTGCGGAGTACCTGCAGGAGCAACCCAACGAAGCCAAGCAGATCGTTAACAAGATGATCGAAGCGGCCCGTGCCCGGGAAGCAGCCCGTAAGGCACGGGATATGACCCGCCGTAAGGGCGCCCTGGACATTGCCGGCCTGCCCGGCAAGCTGGCGGACTGCCAGGAAAAAGACCCTGCCCTCTCCGAACTGTTCATTGTGGAGGGTGATTCTGCGGGTGGTAGTGCCAAGCAGGGCCGTGATCGTAAGACCCAGGCCATCCTGCCCCTGAAAGGTAAGATCCTGAACGTCGAGAAAGCCCGCTTTGACAAGATGCTGTCCTCTGCCGAGGTCGGCACCCTGATCACCGCGCTGGGTTGTGGCATCGGCCGGGAAGAATTCAACCCGGACAAACTCCGTTATCACTCCATCATCATCATGACCGATGCCGATGTGGACGGTTCTCACATCCGTACTCTGCTGCTGACCTTCCTGTTCCGCCAGATGCGGGAAATCATCGAGCGCGGCCATGTATTCATCGCCATGCCGCCGCTGTACAAGGTCAAACGTGGCAAACAGGAGCAATACCTGAAGGACGAGAAGGCGAAAGAAGCCTATCTGACCCAGACGGCTCTGGAAGGCGCCCAGCTGTATGTAAACCCGGAAGCACCGGCCATCAAGGATTCCGCGCTGGAAACCATGGTGAAGGACTATCAGGCAGTGATGGCGATGATCGATCGCCTGTCCCGGGCCTATCCGGCCAAGGTACTGCAACAGATGGTCTACAACAGCGCGCTCAAGCCGGAACACCTGAGGGACGAGACCGAAGTGGCCCGCTGGGTGGCGCGCCTGGGTGAAGGTCTTGATCTGGATACCCGAACCGGTACCAAGTACACCTTCTCTGTGACTCGCGATGAGGAACGGGGCCTGTACCTGCCCAAGGTCACCATCTTTGTGCATGGCATTCCCCATGAGCATGTGTTCAGTCATGACTTCTTTGAGTCTTCTTCGTACGGTGCCATTGCGCGCCTGGGCGAGACCCTGGAGGGGCTGATCGAGGATGGCGCCTACATCCAGCGTGGCGAGCGCAAGCAGTCTGTGCTGTCCTTTGAGGGCGCCCTGGAGTGGCTGATGAAGGAAGCCCAGCGTGGCCTGAACATCCAGCGATACAAGGGTCTGGGTGAAATGAACCCGGATCAGCTCTGGGAAACCACCATGGATCCGGAAACCCGCCGGATGATGAAGGTTACCATTGAGGATGCGATTGCTGCCGACCAGATCTTCACCACACTGATGGGGGATGATGTGGAGCCACGGCGGGACTTCATCCAGAGCAACGCGCTGGAAGTAACCAACCTGGATATCTGATCAGACAAACCTTGTTGGCAATAAAAAACGGTGGCTCCTTGTGGATGCCACCTTTTTTTATGGGTGTCCGGGGAACCCGGAAACCGGTGTTGTAATAACCTATTTGGAGGAGCCGGACTCTGCCCTCTTCCGCTCCTTTTCTTTTTCCTTTTCAATCAGGTGTGGCGCCATCACCTCTTCCAGGGTATACCCCGTCAGGCGCCGGATGGTGCGCCAGAGATAATAGAAAATCAGCATCATCATCACCATGGAGGGGATGGCAATCATCGGATAGCTCACCAGGGTCATGCGGCCCAGTTCCTCATTGAAGGCCTGGGTGCCCGAAGGGCTCACCACAATCCATTTCGCCAGCACATAATTCATGATGGACGAGAACAGGAAGGTGCCGGCAAAGAAATAGCTGGCCTTAAGTAGGCGCCCTTCAAACTCCTCCACGCAGCTCTTTTCTTCCAGTGAGGCCTGAATCTTGTCCACGTCCAGCACATTCGGGTTATAAAGCAGAGTACGAACCAGGGGGTACCTGGTGCGCGTAGACACCAGTACCGCCAGACCAATGACGGCGGGCACGGCCGCTTCCTTGATGGCGAGCCAGCCGGCATCCAGTTCCAGTAAACCAATGCCGCCGGTGAGGCCGACACTGATCAGGCCCAGCAAGGCGATGAAGTTTTTCTTGTGGTAGCGGACCAGCTCGAACAGGCCCCAGCCCAGGGGAAACGCCAGGCCGATGATCAGCGCATTGACGCTGCCGAGGTGTTCGTCACCACTGAACTTCATCAGAATCACCGAGGGAATGATGATACTGACCAGCAGGTCGATCCAGGGTCTGGGTTGGTGGTCGGGAGTGGGAGAATTACTCTGGGACGTCATGGTTACCGCCTGATCGGTGAATCAACGGCAGAACCCGAGGAGGGCACTGCCGGAAAGAGCTTCCGGCAGTATACGACGAATAGGAAGTCAGACGTAACCGCCTGGTTCAGGCGCCCACTTCCTTCAGGCATTCCTCAACAATATTCAGCCCTTCTTCCAGCACTTCGTCTTCGATGGTCACCGGCATCAGGAACCGCAGTGTGTTGCCGTGCATACCGCAACTCAGCAGGATCAGTCCTTTCTCCTTTGCCTTCTTGGTAATGGCCCCGGCCAGTTCTGGCATGGGCTTGTGATTATCCTTGCTTTCCACCAGCTCAAAGGCCGCCATGGGGCCCAGATTGCGAGCGTTGTCCACATGGGTGAACTGCTCCTGCCATTGGTCGAACCGGGTTCTGAGTTTCTCGCCCAGGCGCTGGCTCCTGCCAAGGATATCTTCTTCCTTGATGACATCGAACACCGCCAGGGCGGCGGCGCACGCGGTGGGGCTGCCGGTGTAGGTACCGCCCAGGGAGTTCGGGCCGGAGGAGTCCATCACCTTGTCCGTGCCGACGATGGCCGAGATGGGCATGCCATCGGCCATGGATTTGGCCATGGTCATAATGTCCGGCTCAATACCACTGTGTTCGATGGCGAACAGCTTGCCGGTGCGGCCAAAGCCACTTTGCACTTCATCCACGATCATCATGATGTCGTTTTCATCGCAGATCTTGCGGATGGCTTTCAGGAAACTTGGCGGTGCCGGGTAGAAACCACCCTCACCCAGAACCGGTTCCAATACGATGGCGGCGGTCTCATGGGCCGGGGAGTCGGCCTTCATGGCCATCGCCAGGCCACGCAGGGACTCTTCTTCGGAAATGCCATGGTAAGGCACCGGATAAGGCGCTCGGTAGACCAGGCCGGGCATGGGCCCGAAGGAGGTCTGGTAAGGGGCGGCCTTGCCGTTCATGGCCATGGTGAAGAAGGTGCGGCCGTGGTAACCGCCGTCAAAACAGATAACGTTGTTTTTGCCGGTGGCTGCGCGGGCAATCTTGACCGCGTTTTCCA
>NZ_DIHV01000162.1:6309-47778 GCF_002420325.1 Marinobacter sp. UBA5687 | reverse complement strand
AATGTCAATTTCGTAACCCAGGCCGGAACATTCCACCAGCGCCTGCCCGGGAGACTTTTCAATCAGCATTCCTCGGATTCGACCAATCAAACGGGCTCTCCTGTCGCGGCAAACCGCCGCTTATGGTTGGCGTACGCGGCCGCTTCTGACCTTACCTCCGGTCCTGGCCATACGTAATACACTCTGGTTCATATGGGCATGGCAGAGGGCAATGGCCAGGGCATCGGCGGCATCCGCCTGTGGTTTTCGGGACAGCCCCAGAAGCGCCTGCACCATGTGCTGCACCTGGGATTTATCCGCTCCACCAGTACCCACCACCGCCTGCTTCACCTGTCGGGCAGAATACTCATGGACCGCCAGGCCGCTGTTGGCGGCACTGACGATTGCAGCTCCCCTCGCCTGACCGAGCTTCAGGGCCGAGTCCGGATTCCGCGCCATGAACACCTGCTCGATAGCGAACTCCTCCGGGCGATATTCGCCAATCAGCACGGCGAGACTGTGGAAAATGGTCTGCAGCCTCTCCGCCATTGGCTTTTCACCTACGCGAATGCAGCCACTGTCGAGGTACTCAAGAACCCGGCCTTCAGAACGAATAAGACCGTAACCAGTGATTCGGGAGCCGGGGTCTACCCCCAGGATGATTGCCATCCGTCTGCCCTCGGAAGTGGGAGAGTTTGGCCAGGCCGGAGGTGGCGCACCACCTCCGGCATTGTGCCCTTACTCTTTGTCTTCTGCCTTGTTGCCTTCAACGGCCTTGGCAGAGCGGCGCAGGCGAATGTGCAGTTCTTTCAGCTGCTTTTCATCAACCTCGCCCGGCGCCTGGGTCATCAGACAGGTGGCGCTCTGGGTTTTCGGGAAGGCGATGACATCGCGGATAGACGAAGAACCGGTCATCAGCATCACCAGGCGATCCAGGCCAAAGGCCAGGCCACCGTGCGGCGGGCAACCGAACTTCAGTGCATCCAGCAGGAAGCCGAACTTGGCGCGGGCTTCTTCCTCACCAATGCCGAGGATGCGGAATACGGCTTCCTGCATCTTGCCATCGTGGATACGGATGGAACCACCACCCAGCTCGGTACCGTTCAGAACCATGTCATAGGCACGGGACAAGGCGTTCGCCGGGTCTGCTGCCAGATCTTCCGGACTGCAGGACGGCGCCGTGAACGGGTGGTGAATGGCGGTCAGATTGCCATCCGGCAGCTCCTCGAACATCGGGAAGTCTACAACCCACATTGGTGCCCACTCGCAGGTAAGCATATTGAGGTCGTGTCCTACCTTGATACGCAGGGCGCCCAGGGCTTCATTCACGACGGTAGCCTTATCAGCGCCGAAGAAGACGATATCGCCATCTTCCGCACCTACGCGCTCCATGATGGCCAGCGCAACGTCGTCACCCAGGAATTTCACGATTGGCGACTGCAGGCCTTCGGCACCCTTGGCCAGTTCGTTTACCTTGATGTAGGCCAGGCCCTTGGCACCGTAGATACCAACAAACTTGGTGTAGTCATCAATCTGTTTACGGGTCAGCTCGGCACCCTTGGGCACGCGAAGGGCGGCGACACGGCCTTTCGGATCTTTGGCGGGACCAGCGAACACCTTGAAGTCCACGCTTTCCACCAGATCACCCACATCCTGAAGTTCCAGAGGGATACGAAGGTCCGGCTTGTCGCTGCCGTAACGCTGCATGGCTTCAGAATACGGCATGCGCGGAAACTCCGGCAGCTCAACATCCAGCACATCCTTGAACAGGGAACGAATCATTTCCTCGTTCAGGCCCATCAGGGTTTCTTCATCAATGAAAGAAGCCTCGATGTCCACCTGGGTAAACTCGGGCTGACGATCGGCACGCAGATCTTCATCGCGGAAACACTTGGCAATCTGGTAGTAGCGATCTACACCAGACACCATCAGCAACTGTTTGAACAGCTGCGGCGACTGTGGCAGAGCGAAGAAGGAACCTTCGTGGGTACGGCTCGGTACCAGGTAGTCACGGGCACCTTCCGGGGTGGCACGGGTCAGGATCGGGGTTTCCACATCCATGAATCCGCGGCTGTCCAGGAAGTTACGGATGTAGCTGGTCACACGGGAGCGGAACCGCAGACGGTTGATCATCTCCGGGCGACGCAGATCTACGAACCGGTAGCGCAGGCGAACATCCTCACCCACATCGACGTGCTCATCCAGCGGGAACGGCGGGGTGGCGGCTGCGTTCAGAATGACCAGCTCTTTGCCCAACAGCTCGACCTGGCCGGTGGGCATGTTGTTGTTCTCGGTACCCGCCGGACGACGACGAACGCGGCCGGTCACCTTGATAACAAATTCGCTGCGGACTTTCTCCGCCAGAGCAAAACTTTCAGGGGTGTCCGGATCGACCACAACCTGAGACATGCCATCCCGATCTCGCAGATCCAGAAAGATGACCCCACCGTGGTCACGGCGGCGGTGTACCCATCCGCAGAGTGTGACTTCCTGATCGATGTGAGATTCGTTAATCCCACCGCAATAATGGCTGCGCATATCGGTTCCCGTTCGTTCTGAATGTGTTCGCGTTGAATCAAAGAATTTGGGCGGCTATAGCCGAAAAGCCGCCCATTATAAACACAATGGCTTTGAAAATCAGGCGTCCGGAAACAGAATTGACACCGGATATCCGGCAGCGGGATGACTATCAAAAAACCGGGGGCTAGAATGCATGGTTTGACCGGACCATGGAGTAAGACGTTGGCCACCCGAGCGGAACAGAAACTGAAAACCCGTCGAGCACTGATGGACGCTGCCCTCGCCCAACTGAGCGCAGACCGGGGCTTTGGCAGCCTGAGTTTGCGGGAAGTCGCCCGGGAGGCCGGCATTGCCCCCACCTCCTTTTATCGGCACTTCGCCGAGCTGGACGAACTTGGCCTGGCCCTGGTGGACGAAGGCGGCGTGGCCCTGCGACAGCTGATGCGCCAGGCCCGTAAACGTATTGCCCGGGACGGCAGTGCGATTTCCACTTCGGTGGATACCTTCATGGAGTACCTGGGCAACAACGCCAACCTGTTCCGCCTGATGCTGCGGGAGCGCACCGGCGTATCCAAGCCGTTCCGGACGGCGGTGAAAGCAGAGATCGACCATTTCGTAACGGAGCTGGCCGACGACCTTGGCCGGTTTGCCGACGAACAGAACAAACCCCTTGCGGAAGCCAGGATTGTCGCCGAAGCCATGGTGACACTGGTCTTCAATCAGGGCGCTGAGGCGCTGGATGCAACCCCGAAAGAGCGTGAAGAACTCAAGCAGAAACTGAAAACCGAGCTGAGAATGATTCTGGTAGGTTCCCAGACCCTGGCCCAGTGGCAGCAGGGTCTGGATTGAGCTACTAAAGCTTAGGCAAGTTGCTCAAGTAGCGGCTGCAGCTTTGCTTTCACACTGGCTAGCTGCTCTTCTGTGTAAGGCACAGGAGGCTGCTTGCCCCATACCGGGCCGGGCCACGCGGCATCGCCCTCAAACCTCACAATATGATGCAGATGAAGCTGCGGCACCATATTGCCCAGCGCCGCCACATTCATTTTGTCGCCGCCAAACAGCTGCATCATCCCCTCACTCAATGCAGAGGACTCGAACAGCAGGCGTTGCTGCTGCTCGTTCGGCAACTCATAGATTTCCCGAATGCCTGATATGCGGGGTACCAGGATAACCCAGGGCCAGGTGTTGTCGTTCATCAGCAAGACATCACACAGACGGCTTTCCCCCAGCTTGTGGGTATCCGCCGCCAAACGCTCGTGAAGCTGGAACATCAACACCCCTCCCCGACCGTCAGACCGCTGAATGGAACTGGTTACGGCCGCGGCCAATGGCGTAGTAGATCAGGCCATGACGATCCAGCATTTCCGGCTCGTACAGATTGCGACCATCAAACACCACCGGCTCACTCAGGGTTGAGGCAATCACATCAAAGTCCGGTGACCGGAATTCTTTCCACTCGGTGCAGATCACCAATACGTCAGCCCCCTTCAACGCCTGTTCCTTGGTACCGCACAAAGTCAGTCCCTCGTGATCCCCGTAGATGCGCTGGGTTTCTTCCATGGCTTCCGGATCGAAAGCCTGCACCTTCGCACCGGCTTTCCAGAGATCTTCCATCAGGGTGCGGGACGACGCTTCGCGCATATCGTCGGTGTTGGGCTTGAACGCCAGCCCCCACAGCGCCACGGTCTTGCCCTTCAGGTCACCCTGGAAGTAATGCGAGACCTTGTCGAACAGCACGTGCTTCTGGGCATAGTTGACGGCTTCCACTGCATTCAGCAGCTTGGATTCGTAATCACAGTCGCGGGCGGTGCGGGCCAGGGCCTGCACATCTTTCGGGAAGCAGGAACCGCCGTAACCGCAACCCGGGTAGATAAAGTGGTAACCGATACGCGGATCTGAACCGATACCCCGGCGCACTTCTTCAATATCCGCACCCAGCCGCTCGGCCAGGTTTGCCACTTCGTTCATGAAGCTGATCTTGGTGGCCAGCATGGCGTTAGCGGCGTACTTGGTCAGCTCCGCAGAACGGATGTCCATGAAGATCATGCGATCGTGGTTGCGGTTGAACGGGTAGTACACTTCCCGCAACAGATCCGCCGCCTTTTCGCTCTCGGTGCCAACCACAATCCGGTCCGGCTTCATGAAATCGTTGATGGCAGCGCCTTCTTTCAGGAATTCCGGATTGGACACAACATCAAAATCCAGTTCCAGCCCCCGCTTGTCCAACTGGGCACGAACCGCCGCCTTGACCTTGTCGCCAGTCCCGACCGGTACGGTGGACTTGTCCACCACCACCTTGTAATCCTCCATGTGCTGGCCAATGGATTTCGCCACGGCCAGAACATACTGAAGATCCGCAGAACCATCTTCATCCGGTGGCGTGCCAACGGCAATAAACTGGAGAGTGCCGTGTTTGACCGCCTCTTCAGTGTCCGTGGTAAATGCCAGGCGACCAGCCTCAACGGTGTGCTTGACGATGTTGTCCAGGCCCGGCTCGTAAATAGGAATCTGGCCGTTCTTCAGTTTTTCGATCTTGCCCTGGTCAACGTCCATGCACAGCACGTGGTGCCCGACATCCGCCAGACAGGCGCCGGTCACAAGCCCGACATAACCGGTTCCAAAAATCGTAATCTTCATGCAACTCTTCCTGAAAATTTAGAATGAAAACTGTCAGTGGCCTGCTTTCTTTTGCTGCCAGATCTTTTCCCAGGCCAGCGCGGTCCGCACAATGGTATTCAGATCGTCGTAATCCGGCTGCCAGCCCAGCACGCTCTTGATCCGTGTATTATCGGCCATCAGCGCGGCCGGGTCGCCGGCTCGGCGTTCGGTTTCCTGTACCGGGAAATCAACGCCGGACTCGGCTTTCACCACATCGATCACTTCACGCACGGTGAAACCACGGCCATAACCGCAATTGAGTACCTGGGACTCGCCACCTTTGGCCATATAATCCAGCGCCATAACATGGGCCTTGGCCAGATCTTCCACGTGGATGTAGTCACGGATACAGGTACCGTCACGGGTCTCGTAGTCGGTGCCAAACACGCTCATACCATCTCTCTGCCCTGTCACGCACTCGCAGGCTACCTTGATCAGGTGCGTTGCCTCCGGCGTTGCCTGCCCCAACAAGCCGTCCGGATTGGCACCGGCCACGTTGAAATAGCGCAGGATCACGTAATTCAGACTGCTGGCGGCGGCGAGGTCCATCATCATGCGCTCGCTCATCATTTTCGAGGCACCGTAGGGGTTGATGGGCGCCAGCGGAAGGCCTTCCGTCAGTACGGTTTGTTCGGGCATGCCGTAAACCGCTGCGGTGGAGGAAAACACCATGTAGGGAACCTGATGGCGCTCAACCATCTTGAGAAGATTCAGGGTGTTACGGGTGTTATTGCTGTAATACTTAAGGGGGTTGGCAACCGATTCCGGCACCACAATATTGGCGGCAAAATGCAGCACCGCCTCGAATTTGTGTTCGGAGAACACCGCTTCAAGCGCCTGCTCATCGGCGAGATCACCCACCACCAACTCGCCGGCGGTCACGGCCCAGCGATAGCCGGTAGACAAATTATCAAAGACGACAATGTCGTGACCTGCGGCCGCCAGCTGACGCACAACGTGACTGCCAATGTACCCGGCACCGCCCGTTACCAGTACTTTCATGGAGCTTCGCTTCCCTTCCCTGAGTGTTGTTTGCGACGTTGCCGGATTTCACGGCGACGCCGGCTGAAAAATTCAGATATCACCTGGCCGCATTGCTCTGCCAACACCCCAGCGGAAACCTCTACCCGCCAGTTCAGGTGCGACTCTTCCAGGGTTCGCCTGGCTGATTCCACCGCTCCGGCCTTGGGCTCAAGGGCACCAAATACCAACCGGCTAACACGGCTGTGAACGATCGCACCGACACACATGGTGCAGGGCTCCAGGGTGACGTACAAGGTGGCACCGGCCAATCGATAATTGCCCACCCGG
Organism: Marinobacter sp. UBA5687; assembly: GCF_002420325.1. Lineage (NCBI taxonomy): Bacteria > Pseudomonadati > Pseudomonadota > Gammaproteobacteria > Pseudomonadales > Marinobacteraceae > Marinobacter > Marinobacter sp. UBA5687. The sequence goes on along the minus strand of NZ_DIHV01000162.1, from coordinate 41,310 downwards.
GCCGCCGCATCCCGTAACGCCCGGATTTCCGCATGGGCCGTGGGGTCACAGCCGGAAATCGGTGCATTGAAGCCCGCACCCACTTCCTTGCCGTCAAGCACAACCACGGCTCCTACCGGCACCTCACCGGCAGCATCCGCCTGGCTGGCCAGGGCCAGTGCCCGGGTCATCCAGAACTCATCCTCAGCAGCTGTCGTCACCGTCAAACAGCTCCCGGCCGCTTATTCCCACTCTATTATCAATAAGCCATTTTTGTCTTTTATTTTCAACGGCTTATTATACTGATAATCGGTAACACCATGATAAATACCATGCTCAGAAATTCCTTAAAAATAATTTCATTTTTTACTGGCAGCTCCTCTCAACAGGGTCAGAACCAGCCAAACCGGGTAAAAAGCCACCAACCCTGTGGAGACGCCCATCCCCGCTACTGTCAGAAAAAAGGTATAACGCTGACGCTAACCATTTTACCGTATCTCTCCCGACCCAACCTAAAGAGATTTCAGTCCCCCTCGAAGCCTGCCGAAATGCTCAGGGCAAGTGTCGGGAGTTCATTGCGCCCCAATGATACTATCGTGCCCTCGAAAAAACAGCGGGAACAGCCTTAAATGCGCGAACAATTGGAGCGATATCAAGTCTGGCTTTATCTCCTAGCCATCCTGGCCGGCATGACCATCGGCTGGATGTCATCAGAGCAGACCCGTCATTGGGAAGCGCTGCTTTGGCCCGCACTGGGCGTTCTCCTGTACACCACTTTCACTCAGGTACCACTGATACATCTCAGGTCGGCATTTCGTGATCGCCGCTTTCTGGCCGCTTTGCTGACGGGCAATTTTATTCTGATACCAGTGGTCGTTGGTCTTCTATTGTGGCTGTTACCGGATGATCCCGCTATTCGTCTCAGCGTGCTGCTGGTACTGCTGGTACCCTGTACGGACTGGTTTATCAGTTTTACCCATCTCGGTGGCGGGGACGGTGCCCGGGCCATCGCGGCCGCGCCGATCCTCCTGATTGTCCAGCTCATTTTGCTGCCCGTTTACATCTGGCTCTTCATGGGCAATATCGCCATTGAACTGGCGGTTGGCAGCCACTTGTTGCCAGCCTTCTTCGGACTGATTGTCACTCCGCTGATCCTGGCCTGGTTAACCGAACGGCTGACGGAAAAGCACCAGCGAGCGCAAACACTGGTGGACTGGCTTGGGTGTCTGCCCGTGCCATTGCTGGCGCTGGTGGTGTTTCTGATTGCCGGCTCCCAGGTCAGCCTGGTGATCGACAATGGCGCCCTGCTGTGGTCCGCGCTCCTAGTCTTTGTACTTTACCTGGTTGCCGCCGCCATTATCGGCAAGGGGCTCAGCGAACTATTCGGGTTCACACCCACTACCAGCTGCACCCTCACCTTCAGCTTTGGCACCCGAAACTCCTTCGTTATGCTGCCACTGGCCCTGTCACTGCCGGAACCCTGGCGGGCCGCTGTCGTTGTCATTGTTTTCCAATCCCTGGTCGAGTTGTTCGGTATGGTCGCGTATCTGCGCTGGCTGCCGCACCTGATCAGGCATTCCGACTGAGCCGGGAACGCAGCCTTACCCGGCACAACAGGACAATTGAGTCACGTCCTTGGTAAAAGTCTGGGCGCAGTGCTTGAGCCCTTCCACTGTGGTCCGGTAGGGAAACAGCTCTTCAGCCAATTTCTGCACGGTCATATTGGCCCGCATCGCCATGACCGCCGGCATGGCGCGAAGATCGAGCATAGCGTCGCCGCCGGCCATATTGATCCCGGCCCGGCTGCCCCCGGCGGCAGCCACATAGACGAACTGCGGTTGGTCGGTGCAATCGCCCGCCACTCAGGGCAGCGCACTACGGACACACGTAACGCCATGGGAGTCCAGTCCTTTCTATGTGGTTGCCTTTCTGCTAGGCTCACGATCAAATTCCGGGACCACTTGCATGATTAAACGCTGTTTCATAGTCGCAATGACGCTGTTGATTGCTTTGCAGTCAGTGGCATCTATTGCCTATGAAGCACAACCGCACAACCCCGCAATGCCACATTATGATGAGCATTCACACGAATCAGCGGATTTTTCCAGCGAAAATCAGGCAACCAAGTCGTCTCCCGACAGCCCCAGTCATTCAGCGGACCATGGCCATCACAGCCACAGCTGCTTTCACATGGTGTTGCTGGGAACCCTCACAGACATTTCCGGCTTGGCTGCGGGAATAGTACAGTCCGACTACCAAGCCAACTTCACCACCGGGGTTCAATCCTCCCTTTTCCGCCCTCCCGTTTCCTGACCCTGCGAATACCTTCCCCACCCGGGGAACAACTGTCATTTAGACTTTCGTAGGAGCAGCCTCATGCTTTTCAGAATGCCCATGAAAACTGGGCGGCGCGCAATGCCGTCCCACTCTATTATCCATGCCTTTTCCCTTCTAGCGCTGGCATTCGGTGCTGCCCTGGCACACGCCGGGGAGAAACCGCTCACTCTGTCCGAGGCCCTCTCGCGGACCATGGCGCAAAACCCCGGCCTCCAGGTCTTCGATTTTCGCCTTCAGGGCCTTGATGGCCGCCGCATTACGGCAGATCAAAATCCTGCCCTGGAGGCCGGCCTGGAAGTGGAAAACTTCCTCGGCAGCGACAATCTGCGAGGAGTTGACGGGGCAGAGTACACCCTATCCCTGTCATCGGTTCTCGAACTTGGCGGCAAGCGTCAGGCCCGCGTCAGCGTGGTTGACTCACGATACGGGCGCGTCGAGGCCGAGCGCCGGGCCGAGACCCTGGATGTGCTCGGACAGGTGACCCAGCGCTTTGTCGCCACCCTGGCCCTGCAGGAAAAACTCCAACTCGCCGCTGAAGCCGTGGCGCTGGCCGAGGCCACCCACGAGATCGTCACCCGTCGCGCCGACCGCGGCGCGGCGCCCCAGGCCGAAGTCCTGCGCGCCAGGGCCGCGCTCACCCAGAGTCGTATTGAGCAGTCCCATCTGCGAGCCGCCTACGAGAGCCGGAAAATGGCTCTGGCTTCCCTGTGGGGTGAGACCAGCCCGGACTTTCAAATGCTGGAAGGCGACCTGTTCCAGTTCGGTTCCTCCGACAACTTCGTTGCTCTGTACCAGCGGGTCAGCGACAGCCCGGCCATTCAAATCTACGCCAGCGAACAGCGTATCCGCGAAGCGGAAATTCAGCTGGCGCGCAGCCAGTCCGAGAGCGACATCCGTTGGCAGGTCGGCATCCGGCGCTTCGAAGAGACGGATGATACGGCCTTGACCGCTGGGCTCTCGGTACCGCTCTTTTCCGGACGGCGCAATCGCGGCGAGGTGCAGGCCGCCCTGGCGGCGCGGGATGAGGTCCGATTCCGCCGGGAGGATACCCTGCTGCGCCTCCATTCGCGCCTGTTCGACGCCTACCACTTGCGGCAACAAAGCATCGAGACTGTTGAGCAGATTCGCAGCCAAATGCTTCCCGACCTGACCGAGGCACTCACTCAGACCCGCGAAGCCTATGAAAACGGCCGCTACAGCTATGTGGAGTGGACCGCCGCACAGCGGGAGCTGCTCTCAGCACGGGAGGCACTGGTCGACGCCGCCACCACGGCGCTGCTCAACCAGGCGTTGATCGAACAACTTACGGCGCAGCCACTCGCGACTGTTCCGGGCGCCCCGACGCGCTAACCCACAAATTCAGGATTCACACCATGCAACTGATAAAACAACTCTGTCTGATTCTGGTGGCCACCTGCCTTGCCATCAGCCCCTTACAAGCTGCCGAGGAACAACACGACGAATCGCAGGCAGAGGCCAGGGGGCCTCACGGCGGCATACTGCTGCAACAGAACGACGCCACCGTCGAACTGCAGATCTTCGAGCAGGGGGTCCCACCGGAATACCGGGCCTGGGTCACCAGGGATGGCCGCGCCGTTACTGATGATATTGACCTCAATGTCCAGCTCACCCGCCTGGGTGGGCAAGTGGACACCTTCGACTTCGCCTACCAGGGGGACTACTGGCTGGGGGATGGCGTGGTGACCGAACCCCACTCCTTCGACGTAGAAGTGAGCCTCGCCATGGACGGCAAGAACTACCGCTGGCACTGGGAATCCCACGAAGGTCGCACCCGGATCGCCCCGGCTATCGCCCGAAAAGCGGGTATCACAACGGCCGCAGCCGGGCCGAGTGCCATCGAGCGCAGCCTCACCACCTACGGCAGCCTGACCACGGCACCGCAGCAGATTGCCCGGATCCGCGCCCGTTTCCCGGGCGTGGTCAGCCAGGTGAAGGTCAATCTGGGCGATCGGGTCGAGCGTGGTGACGTGCTCGCTCAAGTCGAGTCCAACGAAAGCCTGCAAACCTACGCACTGCGAGCGCCCATCGACGGGATCGTCATTGAGCGTCGGATCAGCAACGGAGAAATGACCGGGGAGCAACCCCTATTCGCCATTGCCGATTTGACCACTCTGTGGGCGGAATTCAAGGTCTTCCCCGGCCAACGGGCCGAGGTTGCCATTGGCCAGAAAGTCCGACTGAAGGCTGACGGCATTGACCGGGAAGGCACCATCCGCCACCTGCTGCCGGCACCCGGCAACGCGCCCTACACCCTGGCCCGGGTCGAAGTCGACAATGCCGAGGGACTGCTGACCCCCGGTTTGCTGGTGGCCGGGGATATCGTGGTGGAAACGGTGGAGGCCCCCTTGGTGGTTGACAACCGCGCCCTGCAATCCTTCCGGGACTGGACCGTGGTGTTTATTCAGGTGGATGACACCTACGAGATCCGCCCACTGGAGCTGGGCCGCAGCGACGGCAACCTGACTGAGGTGCTGGGCGGCCTGCAAGCAGGCGATCGCTATGTGGTGGAAAACAGTTATTTGATCAAGGCCGATATCGAAAAATCCGGCGCATCCCACGACCACTAACCCAGGAGGCTTTGATGATAAACGCCATCTTACGCTTCTCGGTAGAGCGGCGGTTTTTAACGTTATCCCTTATTCTGGTGCTGGTCGGCGTGGGCGTGTGGAGTTTTCAGCGCCTGCCCATCGACGCGGTGCCGGATATCACCAATGTCCAGGTACAGATCAACACCGAGGCACCGGGCTATTCGCCCCTGGAGGCAGAGCAACGCATCACCTTCCCGGTGGAAACGGCCTTGTACGGCCTGCCCAACCTGTCCTATACCCGGTCCCTGTCCCGCTACGGCCTGTCCCAGGTCACGGTGGTGTTCGAGGAAGGCACGGACATCTATTTCGCCCGCAACCTGATCAATGAGCGCTTGGGCGCCATCAAGAGCGCGCTGCCACCCGGGCTGGAGCCGGAGATGGGTCCCATCGCCACCGGTCTTGGCGAGATCTTCATGTACACCGTAGAAGCCCTGCCCGGTGCCACTCAAGCGGATGGCAGTCCGCTGGACGCTACGGCACTGCGTGAGATCCAGGACTGGATCATCAAACCCCAGTTGGCCCAGGTGCCCGGCGTGATCGAGGTCAACACCATTGGCGGCTACGACAAGCAGTACCACGTCACGCCGTCGCCCCAACGGTTGCTGGAGTTCGGCATCACGGTGGATGAACTGGTCAGCACCCTGCGGGCCAATAACACCAATCGCGGCGCCGGCTATATCGAACGCAACGGCCAACAGCTGTTGGTGCGCTCGCCCGGGCAGCTGGCCACCATTGGCGATATTGAACAGGTGGTGATTGCCAACCGGGATGGTGTGCCAGTCCGGGTAGCCGATGTAGCTGAAGTGGCCATTGGCAAGGAGCTGCGCACCGGCGCCGCCACCCGCGACGGCAAGGAAACGGTGATGGGCACCGCCATGATGCTGGTGGGGGAAAATTCCCGGGCGGTAGCACAGGCGGTGGCCGAAAAGCTGGAGGCCATTCAGCCCTCCCTGCCCGACGGCGTCAAGGTGGAGGCGGTATACGACCGCACAGCCCTGGTGGACAAGGCGATTGCCACGGTGGAGAAGAACCTGCTTGAAGGGGCACTGCTGGTGATCGTGGTGCTGTTTCTGTTGCTGGGCAACCTGCGCGCCGCCTTGATCACGGCAGCTGTCATTCCGCTTTCGATGCTCGCCACCATCACCGGTATGGTGCGGTCTGGCGTATCCGCCAATTTGATGAGTCTGGGGGCGCTGGATTTCGGCCTGATCGTCGACGGCGCGGTCATCATCGTCGAGAACTGTATCCGGCGCCTGTCCCAGGCCCAGCACCAGGGTCAGTTGGCCCTCAAGGAACGTCTGCAATTGGTGTTCGAGGCCACCAACGAAGTGATTCGTCCCAGCCTGTTTGGTGTCGCCATCATTACTGTGGTGTACCTGCCGATCTTTGCTCTCACCGGGGTCGAGGGCAAGATGTTCCACCCCATGGCGGCCACTGTCGTAATGGCACTGCTGGCGGCCATGGTGCTGTCACTGACCGTGGTGCCCGCCGCTGTTGCGGTCTTTATGGGGGGCAAGATCAGCGAAAAGGAAAGCCCGGTAATCAGCGGTGCTAAATCGCTCTACAGGCCTGCGCTGCGGGTGGCTATGAGGTTCCGCTGGCTGGTGTTGGGCGGCGCGACCACGCTGGTAGCGGTCTGTCTCTGGCTGGCGACCACCCTGGGGTCGGAATTTATTCCACAACTGGATGAAGGGGATATTGCACTCCATGCCCTGCGCATCCCGGGCACCGGGTTGGAGCAGTCCATCGAGATGCAATCGCAGCTGGAAGAACGGCTGAAGGCCTTTGGGGAGGTGGACAAGGTGTTCGCCAAGATCGGCACGCCGGAAGTGGCCACCGACCCCATGCCCCCCAGCGTAGCGGACAACTTTGTTATCTTGAAGCCCCGCAGCCAATGGCCGAACCCAGACAAAACCAAGGATGAACTGGTGGCGGAAATGGCAGCAGCGGTGGAAATGCTTCCCGGCAACAAGTATGAGTTCACCCAGCCCATAGAAATGCGCTTCAACGAACTGATCTCCGGCGTGCGCGCCGACCTCGGCATCAAGGTGTTCGGCGATGACCTGGATCAGCTGCTGGCATCGGCCAACGACGTCCTTGAGGTTGTGGAATCCATGGAGGGCGCCGCCGATGCCCGGGTCGAACAGGTGACCGGCCTGCCCATGCTGTCGGTACACCCCAAGCGCATGGCGCTATCCCGCTACGGGCTGACCGTGGATGATCTCCAGGATCTGGTGGCAGCCGGTGTCGGGGGCGAAAACGCCGGCCTGATTTACGAAGGCGACCGCCGCTTCCAGTTGGTGGTGCGTCTTCCCGAAGACATCCGCCGGGATGTGGACAGCCTCGCGGACCTACCTGTCCCCCTGCCGGACGGTGGCTATGTGCCCCTGTCGGAAGTGGCCGAGCTGGAGCTGGCTCCGGCGCCCAACCAGATCAGCCGGGAAAACGGCAAGCGTCGGGTGGTGGTCACCGCCAACGTGCGGGACCGCGACCTGGGCGGATTTGTCGAGGAAGCACAGGCGCGCATTGCGGACGACGTGGACCTACCCGCCGGATACTGGCTGGATTACGGCGGGACCTTCGAGCAACTGCAGTCCGCCAGTCAGCGGCTTGCCATCGTGGTGCCCGTGACCCTCGCCATCATCCTCGCACTCTTGGTGATGGCCTTCGGCTCCCTCAAAGATGCCTTGATCATCTTCACCGGCGTGCCACTGGCCCTCACCGGCGGGGTTCTGTCCCTGTGGCTGCGAGACATGCCCCTGTCGATCTCGGCGGGTGTTGGCTTTATCGCCCTCTCCGGGGTGGCGGTGTTAAACGGCTTGGTGATGATCGCCTTTATCCGCGATCTGTGGCACGAGCAGGGTGACCTGATGAAGGCCATTGTCGAAGGCGCCCTGATCCGCTTACGGCCGGTATTGATGACCGCCCTGGTAGCAAGCCTCGGCTTTGTACCCATGGCACTCAATACCGGCACCGGTGCCGAAGTACAGCGTCCTCTGGCGACCGTGGTGATCGGCGGGATTATCTCGTCCACCCTGTTGACGTTGTTTGTACTCCCTGTGCTCTATGCGCTGTTGCATGGCAGAAGTGCCAGTAACTCCACGCCCACAGGCGACATTAATCACGACACTGATAGTTAACCAACACTCCATCGTGGGGGGGGAATCTCCCCATGATTTTTTCAATGTTCTTTTATTGCGGTTTATATCCTGGAAAGACTATGAACGATCCACCCAAGCAACGAATAGATGACTTGAAAGAAGCCTCACCCTTTCGAACACATCGCATCCACGCCATCAACAGTGACTGGTATTTTTTAACCCGTGAAGGTCAAAATATCGGGCCATTCCCGAACAAAAAAGCGGCCGAAGACAGCCTTGCGGAACTCCTGAAAACTGTCAAAATGGATGAGTAGCCAATGGCCCAAAATCCACAAAGTCGCCAAGGTACAGGCGACCAGGCACAGAGTAAGCTGAATACAGCAGATGCCTCTTTATAAATAGCCACCAACTAGGTTAACCCAATGAGTCACGACCATGTGCATATACCCCCCGAGACCAAGGATAAACGCGTTGCCATCGCCATCTGGGCGAACGGGATCCTGACCCTGGCTCAGATTGGGGGAGGTATCTTTGCCGGCAGTCTCGCCCTTATCGCGGACGCCTTGCATAACTTCTCTGACATGGCCTCACTCGTCATCGCGTTCGCGGCGCAAAAAATTGCGCGCCGCCAGGCTGACGCAAGGATGACCTTTGGCTACGGACGCATTGAAATCGTTGCAGCTCTCATCAACTACACTACCTTGATCATTATCGGGATCTACCTGGTTTACGAAGGTGGCATGCGGATAATCGATCCTCCAGAGGTAAAGGGCTGGTGGGTCGTCTGGCTTGGTGGTATCGCTCTGGCTGTGGACGCCTTGACAGCGTTGCTCACCTATTCGATGCAGAAAGACAGCGTCAATATCCGTGCACTGTTTCTTCACAATCTGTCGGATGCACTCGCGTCGGTCGCCGTGGTCATTGGCGGGACTCTTATTTTGCTCTACGACATGCGCTGGGTTGATCCTGCCATCACCATCGGTATCGCGGGCTATATTCTCTACCTGGGCCTGACAGAAATCGGCGGCACCATCAGAACACTCATGCTGGGTAGCCCGGTGGACATCGATACCGATGCCGTCATTGTTGCCCTCTCCAACATCGAAGGCGTTATCGACCTTCACCATGTGCATTTTTGGCAGATGGGCGAACACGATGCCTCGCTGGAGGCCCATGTGATTATCGAGGAAAGTGCATGGGATCAGCTTGAGAATATCAAATACAGGATAAAACAGGCTCTGGCGCAGGAATTCAACATACGTCATTCAACACTGGAATTCGAGCACCCGGACCACATGCACAAGGATGCCCACACCTATGGGCACGGTTGACAGAAAATTCTCCATAAGCATCGGCGAGAGCGGCGACTATTTTAATAGGCCGCCCAGGCGCGGAATTTTGCCGGCATGAATCCGAGCAGCGAGAAAGAGCCAGAGACTAATAGCGCAGTTGCAGAATACGCCGGGCGCCATTCAGCACAATCAGCCCGATGATCAGACCAATGACCAGGTCGGGATGACGGGAGCCCGTCCAGGCGACCAATACACCGGCGACGATAACCCCCACATTGGCGATGACATCATTAGCCGAAAAGATCCAACTTGCTTTCATGTGTGCGCCGCCGTGCCGGTTTCTTGCGATAAGCACCAGACACCAGACGTTGGCCGCCAGGGCCACAAGACCAAAACCCATCATTAACGCGGATACAGGTTCGCTGCCGAAGACAAATCGCCGCCCGACTTCAGCCAGGACTCCCAGCGCCAGAATCAACTGAAGCCAACCGGAAAAATGCGCAGCGCGCAGCTTCATCCGTACACTGTGTCCAACGGCATACAGTGCCACGCCATAGACGGCGGCATCAGCAAACATGTCCAAAGAATCCGCGATCAAGCCAGTGGATTGCGCCAGCCAGCCTACTGTCAGTTCAACCACGAACATAACGCCGTTGATGGCCAGCAACCACTTCAGTATACCGGCTTCGACCTGGGCGGTTGCCTCTTCCTTCTCCCTGGCCAGGACTAGATCCCCTTCCCCCACCGGGGTGGTTTTTTCCAGCGTGGCACCCAGCCCCAGGGAGCGCATCCTCTCCTCGATGGCAGCCCCATTGTCGCCATGGAATACCCGCACCTTCCGATTCGGTGTATCGAACTCCAGTAAAACGCGGGGCTCAATACTGTCCAGAGCCATGCGGATCATCCCCTCTTCCGACGGGCAGTCCATTTTTGGTACCCGGTAGTCACTGACATAGCCATGCTGCAAAGCTACGTCAGTATTCGCTATCCCAGAGGTGGGGGCACTGGCAATCTTGTTGCTCTGACAGTTGTCATTGCACGGGTCAGACATCGAATAAAGCCCTTGTGGATGTACAGACAGCCACTATAAACTCTATAACAACTATAGAGTCAATCGGAATATTGAGAGATGATGAAAATCGGCGAACTGTCGAAAGTGACTGGCTGCTCCGTGCAAACCATCCGGCATTATGAAAAGGAACATTTGATTGCCTCTGTAGAACGCAGTGAAGGCAATTTTCGCCTGTACGATGAAGCTGCCGTTGAGCATTTGCTGTTCATCAAGCACTGCCGCAGCCTGGATCTCAGTTTGCCGGAGATCCGGCAGTTGTTGGCTTTAAACCGGTCACCCGGTGCGCAATGTGATGATGTGAATCGGATGATGGATAGGCATATCGAGCAGGTGGAGGCGCGTATCCAGGAACTAACCAAACTGAACGAGCAACTGAGAATGCTGCGCCGCAGCTGTTCAAACCGTCGGACAGTCGAGCAATGCGGCATATTGCGGAATTTGTCGGCTACTCCGGTTTCGAGCGGCTGACACCCGGTTCCAAAAACTCTCCTGAACGTTCTGTAACAGGGGCATTTTTCCAGCGTAGGCGCCGACCGCAATGGTGAGAGAAGAACTGCACAGCGGAAAACCGGTCAGTCTGTTGAATGACTGGTTTACCACCTATGACGGCTATTACCTGTATTACCCGAGTCGCCGTCAATCATCCCCGCTGTTTCGCTTGCTGGTGGATGCACTGAGGTTCAAATAGAAAAACCGGGTAATTCCAGGTAATTAATCAAAGTCCAAAAACAAACAACCCGGCAATGGCGCCGGGTTGAATGAACGCCTGTCATTGACAGACGGTTACCAGAGAGTGCCCGTCGTTGCCGGCTACTCCCACTCAATGGTTGCAGGCGGCTTGGAAGAGATGTCGTAGGTTACCCGCGAAACACCGGAGATTTCGTTGATAATCCGGTTTGACACGGTTTCGAGCAATTCATACGGCAGGCGCGCCCAGCGAGCCGTCATGAAGTCGACGGTTTCAACCGCGCGAATAGCGATGACATATTCATAGCGACGGGCATCACCCACTACACCCACTGATTTCACCGGCAGGAAGACGGCAAACGCCTGGCTGGTCTTGTGGTACAGATCAGCACGGTGCAACTCTTCCAGGAAGATCGCGTCGGCACGGCGGAGGATGTCCGCGTACTCTTTCTTGACCTCGCCGAGGATACGAACGCCCAGCCCCGGCCCCGGGAACGGATGGCGATACACCATGTCGTATGGCAGACCCAGCTCAAGGCCGATCCGGCGCACTTCGTCTTTAAACAGCTCGCGCAGCGGCTCTACCAGCTTCATCTTCATGGTTTCCGGCAAGCCACCCACATTATGGTGGGATTTGATGACGTGAGCTTTACCGGTTTTGGACGCCGCAGATTCGATTACGTCCGGGTAAATGGTGCCCTGGGCCAGCCAGTTCACATCTTTGATGTTGGCCGCTTCGTCGTCGAACACGTCAATGAAGGTGTTACCGATGATCTTGCGCTTCTGCTCCGGGTCGTTCACACCCTTGAGCTTGGACAGGAACAGATCTTCGGCGTCAACCCGGATAACCTTCACGCCCATGTTACTGGCAAACATGTCCATCACCTGATCGCCTTCGTGCAGACGCAGCAGGCCGTTGTCCACGAACACGCAGGTAAGCTGGTCACCGATGGCTTTATGCAACAAAGCCGCCGTAACCGAAGAATCCACCCCACCGGACAGGCCCAGCAACACTTTGTCGCTGCCGACCTGCTCCCGGATCTGCCGAACCGCGTCATCCACGATTTTCGCCGGCGTCCAGAGCGCTTCGCAGCCACAGATGGTCATCACGAAGTGTTCCAGAATTCGCTTGCCTTGCAGCGTATGCGTCACTTCCGGATGGAACTGGACACCGAACAAGCCGCGGCTCAGATCCTGCATGGCTGCAATCGGCGCACTTTCAGTGGAAGCCAGCAGTTCAAAACCTTCAGGCATGGCCACCACTTTGTCACCGTGGCTCATCCACACATCCAGCAGAGATTCACCGGCCGGCGTCAGATGGTCTGTAATGTCCGCAAGAAGTGGACCCTTGGCACGCACTTTCACCTGGGCGTAACCGAACTCCCGCTTCTCGGAACTGGCCACCCGACCACCGAGCTGCTCAGCCATGGTCTGCATGCCGTAGCAGATACCCAGGACCGGGATGCCCCGATCAAACAGACCTTCCGGCGCGCGCGGGCCACCCAGCTGGGTTACCGATTCGGGGCCGCCCGCCAGAATAATCCCCTTGGGATTGAACTCGTTGAGCTCGTCATCGGTGATATCGAATGCCTTGATCTCGCAGTAAACGCCGATTTCGCGAACGCGACGGGCGATCAACTGGGTGTACTGGGAACCGAAATCGAGAATCAGGATACGGTGGTCGTGAATGTTCTGGGCCATGGAGTCCTCGGGCTGTAAAGAAACAACGCGGCCCGGAAACCGGGCCGCGTCTGATCAGGCAAAGATTAACCGATTCGGTAGTTGGGCGCTTCTTTGGTGATGGTCACATCGTGAACGTGACTCTCACGCATACCGGCATTGGTAATGCGAACAAACTCGGGCTTGGTACGCATTTCGTCCATAGTGGCGCTACCGGTGTAGCCCATGGAGGCCCTGATACCGCCAACCAGTTGATGCACGATATTGCGCATCGGGCCTTTACAGGCCACACGGCCTTCAATGCCCTCCGGCACCAGTTTCTCGATGCCTTTGCTGGCATCCTGGAAATAACGGTCGCTGGAACCCTGGCCCATCGCGCCGATAGAGCCCATGCCACGGTACGCCTTGTAGCTGCGGCCCTGGAACAGTTCGACTTCACCCGGAGCCTCATCGGTGCCTGCCAGCAGGCTGCCGATCATGACGCAGTGAGCGCCAGCAGCAATGGCCTTGGCGATGTCTCCGGAGAAGCGGATACCGCCGTCTGCAATCAGTGGCACACCGCGGTCCTTCAGGGCAGCGGCGACATTGGAAACCGCAGAAATCTGGGGCACACCAATGCCGGCGACGATCCGGGTGGTACAGATGGAACCGGGGCCGATACCTACCTTCACAGCGTCAGCGCCAGCTTCGGCCAGCGCGATGGCAGCATCACTGGTGGCGATATTACCGCCAATGACCTGAACATCCGGGTAGTTTTGTTTCACCCAGCGAACCCGATCGATCACGCCCCTGGAATGGCCATGGGCGGTATCAACCACAATCACATCCACGCCGGCTTCTGCCAGTGCGGCAACGCGAGCTTCGGTGTCGCCGCCAGTGCTGACCGCGGCACCAACTCGCAGGCGCCCCTGCTCGTCTTTGCACGCTAGCGGGTAGTCCTTGGCTTTCTGGATGTCTTTTACCGTGATCAGGCCACGGAGCTGGAATTGGTCGTTTACCACCAGAACTTTCTCGATGCGGTGGCGATGCAGAAGCTCTTTTACCTCGTCCAGATCGGCGCCTTCCTTGACGGTAACGAGCTTGTCCTTGGGCGTCATGATGTCCCGCACCGGAGTATCCATGCGGCTTTCGAAACGGATATCACGGCCGGTCACGATACCGACAAGGTCATTGCCATCCACAACCGGGAGGCCTGAGATATTGTTGGCCATGGTGATATCGACCAGCTCGCGCACGGTGGTCTCGGGAGATACGGTGATCGGATCCTTGACCACACCACTTTCGAACTTCTTGACCTTGCGGACAGCAGCCGCCTGCTGCTCCACCGTCATGTTCTTGTGCATGATACCGATACCGCCTTCCTGGGCCATGGCAATGGCCAGCTCCGCCTCGGTTACCGTATCCATGGCCGCCGACACCAGCGGAATATTCAGGGTAATACCCTTGGTCAGCTGGGTTTTCAGGTCGACCTGGTGAGGGAGAACTTCAGAATATCCGGGCACGAGCAGAACGTCGTCAAACGTGAGGGCTTCTTCGGCAATACGCAGCATTGGGATCCGCCTTTTGAACATGCTAAGTTGGGAATTTCCGTGCCGCACCCGCGGCGGTGCGACAAAGCAAAATCCTTAATCGATCTATTATAAAGTGGTGCGTAAGGACAGTAAACCGCGCGGTTTTTGCCATTTGGTTGCATCTTTTTGAATTTCCGTTATTTTTGGCCATCTCTTTCGGCTATTGCTTATGAATAATCCTGGAGCCCGCCCTGTGAGCACCCCCTATCCGGACACCCGCCCACGAGCACTCACAGTCAGTGAGCTCAACCACCAGGCGCGCCACCTGCTGGAATCAAGCTTTATGCAGGTCTGGGTTGAGGGGGAACTCTCCGGCTTTTCCAGACCATCCTCCGGGCACTGGTATTTCTCGCTCAAAGATCAGAAATGCCAGATCCGGTGTGCCATGTTCCGTGGCGCCAACCAGCGGATCCGCACCCTGCCCCGGGAAGGAGACCAGATCCGGATTCGCGGCAAGGTGACCCTGTACGAGAACCGCGGGGATTTCCAGATCATCGTGGAACACCTCGAACCCGCCGGCCTGGGTGCGCTCCAGCAAGCTTTTGAGGCACTCAAAGCGAGACTCCAGAGTGAAGGCCTGTTTGATCCGGCCCGAAAGAAACCGATTCCCGCCACGCCCAGGCATATTGGTGTGATCACCTCACCAACTGGCGCCGCCATTCACGATATCCTGACGGTACTCAAGCGACGTTGCCCGGCTATTCCGATCACGCTCTATCCCACCGCCGTTCAGGGCCAGGCGGCCACCGCAGATATCGTCCAGGCCATTGACCGTGCTCAACGGCACGGTCTCGCTGACGTCCTGATCATCGGCCGTGGTGGCGGCTCCCTGGAAGACTTGTGGTGCTTCAACGAAGAAGCCGTCGCGCGGGCCATTGCCGCCTGCCCCATCCCGACCGTCAGCGCCGTTGGCCATGAGGTCGACGTCACTATTGCTGATTTTGTCGCGGACTTGAGAGCCCCCACGCCGTCGGCCGCCGCTGAGAAGATCTCACCCGACCAGCAGGACTGGCTCCGTCGACTGACCGAACAGCAGGGACGTCTTGGCCAGTCTGCACGCCGCTTATTGCAAAGGCTGGATAACCAGTTGGGGCACCTGTCTGCCCGGCTCCGGGATCCTCGACGGGAACTACTGGAAAAGGCGCAACGCATGGATGAGCTTGAGCTGCGACTGAACAAGGCCATCCGTAACAGACTGGACCAGCAGAAGCAGAAAACCGATTACCTGCTTCAAAGGATGAGCGCGCAATCCCCACGCCGAACCCTGAAAACCGCAAGTGAACAGACCCAACAGCTCGAGGAACGCCTGACACTCGCGGCCCGGCACCTGCTGCGCCAAAAAGACGAGCGATTGCAGCACATTGCACAAACCCTTCATGTGGTCAGCCCCCTGGCCACCCTCGGAAGAGGCTACGCCATCGTCAGGGACGACCAGGGCCGTATTGTTCGCAAGGCCGGCGACCTGGAAACCGGCGATCAGATTACCGCAAGACTTGGACGCGGCTCGGTGTCAGCCCAGGTGACGGAGATCAATTCTTCGTCGGAATAGTGCCGCAGAGCCTGGCAACTACGCCTATGGTCTACTAGCCCCGGATTTCAAAGCTCCTAAAGTTGTCAATAACAACGATAAAACAACAACACGCACAACTGAGGTGGAGCACAATGAGCTACAACTCCGAATTTCGCCGGTCCATTGACCAGCGGGATGATTTCTGGCGCGAGCAGGCGCAGCACATCGACTGGATCAAAGCACCGAATACGATCTGGCGCGCCCTCGACAATGGCCACGGCGAGTGGTTTCCAGACGGGGAACTGAACACCAGCGACGTTGCTCTGGATGCCAATATCCGTGCCGGCCGTGGCGACCAGAAAGCCCTGATTTACGACTCCCCGGTCACCAATACCAAGCAGTCATTTACCTACAACGAACTGCGTGATGAAGTCGCTCTGTTTGCCGGCGCCCTGCGCGCCCGCGGAGTCGAAAAAGGTGACCGCGTCATCATCTACATGCCGATGATTCCTCAGGCAGCCATCGCCATGCTGGCCTGCGCCCGGCTCGGCGCTATCCATTCGGTGGTCTTCGGCGGGTTTGCCGCACACGAACTGGCCGTTCGCATTGAAGATGCCAAGCCCAAGGCCCTGATTACCGCCTCCTGCGGCATCGAAGTTACCAAAGTGATCGAATACAAACCGCTGGTAGACAAGGCCATTGAGCAATCAAGCCACAAACCGGAAGCCTGCGTGGTATTCCAGCGGCCGCAGGTCAAGGCAACCATGCAGGAAGGCCGAGACTTTGACTGGAACGAGATCGTGGCCAACGCCACCCCGGCTGATCCGGTACCCGTCAAGGCCAACGACCCGCTTTATATTCTCTACACCTCCGGTACCACTGGAAAACCCAAAGGTGTTGTCCGTGACAACGGGGGCCATGCCGTTGCTCTCACGTACAGCATGAAGCTGGTTTACGATGCCAAACCCGGCGACGTTTACTGGGCGGCCTCAGATGTTGGCTGGGTGGTGGGCCACAGCTACATTGTTTATGCACCGCTCTTTACCGGCTGCACCACCATTTTTTACGAAGGCAAACCGGTAAAAACCCCGGATGCCGGCGCATTCTGGCGTGTGGTTCAGGATCACAAAGTCAACATGCTGTTTACCGCGCCCACCGCATTCCGTGCAGTGCGCAAGGAAGACCCGGAAGCAGATCAGCTGAGCCGCTACGATGTCTCCTCTCTCAAACGCATCTTCCTGGCCGGCGAGCGCCTGGATCCCCCGACCTACGAATGGCTGAAAGAGCACACCGGGCTGCCCATCCTCGATCACTGGTGGCAGACCGAAACCGGCTGGGCCATTTGCTGCAACCCGGTTGGCATTGAAATGATGACTACCAAACCCGGTTCTGCAACCGTCCCCTCACCCGGCTTCAACGTTCAGGTGGTGGACATGGAAGGCAGCCAGGTGCCGGCGGGCGAACAGGGTCAGATGGCGGTGAAACTGCCGCTGCCCCCAGGCTGCCTGATGACCGTATGGGGCGACGACAAGCGCTTTCAGAACAGCTACCTGAAGCCGATTCCTGGCTTCTACAGCTCAGGCGACGGTGGCTTTATCGATGATGACGGCTACGTCTTCATCATGGGTCGGACGGATGATGTGATCAACGTCGCCGGGCACCGGCTCTCTACCGGCGAGATGGAAGAAGTCGTTGCGTCCCATCCGGCCATCGCGGAATGCTGTGTGGTGGGCGCCCATGACGACATGAAGGGACAGATTCCGGTTGGCCTGGTGCTGATCAAAGATGGCGCCACTATCGACCAGGACGAACTGGAGGAGGAGCTGGTAGAGATGGTTCGCGAGAAGATCGGGGCCATTGCCTGCTTCCGCCGAGCCATCGTCGTTGACCGGTTGCCCAAGACCCGCTCCGGCAAGATCCTGCGCCGGATCATTCGCCAGATTGCCGATGGTGAGGAGTACACGGTACCCAGCACCATCGACGACCCGGCCATACTGGAAGAAATCAGCGAGAAATTCGGTCGCTGATCAAACCTCCATCCGCTGAGCCACACAACACCCGGGGCGCTCTTGATCAAGAGCAGCCCCGGGTTTCACTTTCATTACAACTTATTGTTTTTTATCAATTAAAAAACGCTTGCTGATCATAAAAAAAACAATTGACGCCGTTCAAAGTCGGTCTATACTGAAAATTGCTGTGTACTTCTGCAGCGTTATTTGGCGAATGCGTTACAACGTCCTGCCCTTGGCTTTTCGTTGCCCCTTCCTCAGTGCGCTCCGGATGTCCCAGCTCGAAAGAAGGTCCCGTGAGGGAAAATTATCAGTAAGACAGGAAAGATCGATGTCCGATACCAAAACCGGCCACGTGAAGTGGTTCAACGAATCCAAGGGCTTTGGCTTCATCGCCCAGGAAGGCGGCAGTGACGTTTTCGTTCACTACAGTGCAATCAATGCAAACGGGTTCCGTACGCTGGCCGAAGGTCAGCAGGTACAGTTCACCGTAACCCAGGGCCCCAAAGGCCCGCAGGCCGAAAACGTAACGCCGCTCTAAGCCGTTATGTTAACGTCCTGATGCCCCTCACGGGCAGAAACAAGAAAGGCCGGTAATCCTTGGATTACCGGCCTTTCTGTTTGTTTCAGGGATTATCCGTTCAGGCAGTCTCGGCTGCTTCTGCAGAAACAGACTCGGACCGCCTATCATCGAGCACCTGAGCGACAGCCGAGAACAGGGCCTGCAACGTTGCCGAGGTGGTATCCTCCGCCAGGGCTGCCGCACTGCAGTGCCTGCCATTAGCTGTCAGCCGGATACACGCCAGAGCATTGGCATTGGTACCTTCTCCCAGCGCGTACTCATCATAGGCTTCAACCGCCACCGAGACCCCAAACTGCCTGGACAGCGCGTCGGAAACGGCCTCAACGGCTCCCAGCCCTCGGCCTTCCAGGGTAGCCGGAGCAGCATCACCACCGACAACTACCTCGGCCCGCACACCATTATCATCCCGATGCAGGTCGTAGGAGCGAAGAGCCCAGTCGCTGTGCACTTTCAGATAACGCTCTTCAAACAGACGGTGGATAGTATGTGAATCGATCTCTCCACCATTGGTTTCAGCTTCGTGCTGGACCACCTTGCTGAATTCGATCTGCAGCCACCGCGGCAGGGTAATATCGTAGTCCCGCTCGAGTACGTAAGCGACGCCGCCTTTGCCGGACTGACTGTTGATACGAACCACTTCCTCGTACCGGCGGCCGACATCGAACGGATCGATGGGCAAATAGGCCACGTTCCAGGCATCGCCCTCTTTCCGACGAGAGAGACATTTGCGAATGGCGTCCTGGTGGCTGCCGGAGAAAGCGGTAAAGACCAGCTCACCGGCATAGGGATGACGCGGATGAGTGGAAATTTCGGTGCACGCCTCCACCACTTCGGTGATTTCGGCCATGCCGGACAGATCCAGAGCAGGGTCAATCCCCTGGGAATACAGGTTCATGGCCATGGTGACCAGGTCCATGTTACCGGTGCGCTCGCCGTTGCCCATCAAGGTACCTTCCACCCGATCTGCCCCGGCCATCACGCCGAGTTCGGCAGCGGCCACCGCGCAGCCCCGGTCATTGTGGGTATGTAGACTGATGCTGATGTGCTCCCGGTAGCGAATGTTGTCACAGATCCACTCCACCTGATCTGCGAAGACATTGGGCGTTGCCATTTCAACAGTCGCCGGCAGGTTAATGATAACCGGTTGCCCCTGGTCCGGGCGCCAGACATCGTTGACGGCATCAATCACACTGGCCGCAAAGTCCAGCTCCGTACCGGTAAAACTCTCTGGCGAATACTGGAAGGTCCACTCCGTGTCCGGATAGCGGGCGGCGATATCCCGCACGATGGTGGCGCCGTGGACCGCGATATCGCGGATACCGTCCCGGTCCAGACCGAACACCTGCTCCCTCTGCACGGTCGAGGTGGAATTGTAAACGTGAACAATCGCCCGTTTGGCGCCCTCAAGGGCCTGATAAGTCCGCTCGATCAATTCAGGGCGAGCCTGGGTCAGCACCTGGATCTTTACATCATCCGGAATCCGGTTTTCTTCGATCAGCTTGCGACAGAAATCAAAGTCTGGCTGGCTGGCTGCCGGGAAACCGATTTCGATCTCTTTGAAACCCAGCTTGACCAGCAAATCGAATAAGCGCTGCTTCTGGGCAACAGACATGGGTTTGACCAGGGCCTGGTTGCCGTCCCGAAGATCTACAGCGCACCAGGCCGGGGCTTTCTGGATAACCTGATCGGGCCAGCGACGGTCTTTCTTGGCGACCGGCTGGAAAGCAACGTATTTGCGATGGTCAAAAGCCATGATGAAAATTCCTTCCGATATCAAACAGTGATTGGAACACACACAGTGTAAAGGCTGGAGCGAGCTATTTGGTTGCCATTTTCTGGCCGCACGACCAGATAATGCCATATAATTTCATAAATTCTTAAATAAGAGACAGAAAATGCCCGATACCGAGAAAACGCTTGTCAAAATTGACAAGCTGGACCGAAAAATCCTCGAACAATTGCAAAAAGACGGCTCACTGACCAATCAGCAACTGGCCGAGAAAGTCGGGCTATCCCCTTCCCCCTGCCTTCGGCGAGTTCGCGCCCTCGAGGAGGCGGGCATTATCGTGCGAACGGTCACCATTCTGGATCACAAAAAACTGGGGCTGTCGCTCACCGCCATTATTCTCATTGGCATGGACCGGCATACACCAGAGCGATTTGCCGCGTTTGAGGAACAGGTGGGGGAATACCCGGAGGTTCAGGAGTGTTATCTGATCACTGGTCAGAGTGCGGATTACATGCTCAAAGTGGTCGTGCCGGATATGGACCACTACCACCACTTCCTGTTAAACAGGATAACCCGTATTCCCGGCGTTAGCGGTGTTCACTCCAGCTTTGTTCTCCGGCGCGTCATCGACAGCACCGCGCTGCCGCTGGGCTATTTGTCCTGAGCCACCAGGTAGTCCAGATAAGCGCGGGCCATGGTTTTCATTTCCTGTACCAACAATACGCCCTGCTCATCCGGCAGGGTGGCCGCCAGCCGAAGAATCGTGCCGGCAGAACGGGGTAACAGCAAACTGGCTGTCCAGCGACGATCTGCCGGCAAATCGGGATACTCCTCCTGCAGACGGGCATCCAGGTCCCGGGCGTTGCTGTAGAGTTCGCGAAGATCCAGCTGCCTCAGTTCCGGCATGGCTTCCACACCGCTCCAGATCGCGGAATAGGCGGGCTCGGTGCGGTAGAAGTCGTAAAACAGATCAATCAGGACATCCACCGCGTCGCTCAGGCTCAGCTGCGGGAGCTTGGCCCTCAGCGCCTGCTCCATCTTCTCAACATGTCGCTCCGCAATAGCATTGACAATCGCCGCTTTATTCGGGAAATAGCGGTAAAGCGATGCCAGAGACATGCCGGACTGCCGGGCGATGGCCGACATACTGGTGCTGTCGACGCCCTGCTCGTGAAAGATTCCGGCAGCATGCTGCAGTATGGTGTTCACCCGTTCCCGGCTGCGGGCCTGAACCGGTCGCCGGCGGGGTGACACATCGATGGATTCGTCAGTCATTATCTGTACCTTGTGATGCAGGCTCCGTACAATAACGCCCACTCTACGACAATGAAAGGCTGTGGCGGGCATCCCGCCTTGCCAATTAGTCTGACTCCCACTTTTCTGATGACAGCGGAAGACACGATGCGAGCGAGCCGTTACCTGATAGCTACCCAGAAAGAGACCCCTTCCGACGCCGAAATTATCAGCCATCAGCTGATGCTGCGGGCGGGCATGATCCGTAAACTGGCCGCCGGCCTTTACACCTGGTTGCCGTTAGGGTTGCGCACCCTGCGTAAGGTGGAGCGAATCGTCCGTGAAGAAATGGACAAGAGCGGCGCCCAGGAAGTTCTGATGCCGGCGGTACAACCCGCCGAACTGTGGCAGGAATCTGGCCGCTGGGAACAGTACGGTGGAGAACTGCTGCGCCTGAACGACCGCCATGGCCGCGATTTCTGCTTCGGCCCCACTCATGAAGAAGTTATCACCGATCTGATCCGGAACGAACTGAAAAGCTACAAAGAGCTGCCGGCCAACTTCTACCAGATCCAGACCAAGTTCCGCGATGAGCGCCGCCCGCGGTTTGGCGTGATGCGCGCCCGCGAGTTCATCATGAAGGATGCCTACTCGTTCCATCTGAACGCGGAATCCCTGGATGAAACCTATAAGGTGATGCACCAGACCTACTGCAACATTTTCGACCGGCTGGGGCTCGACTACCGCCCGGTACAGGCGGACTCCGGTTCCATTGGTGGCAGCTCATCCCATGAATTCCACGTGCTAGCCTCCTCTGGCGAAGACGCCATCGTATTCAGTACCAGCGGTGACTACGCCGCCAACATCGAAAAAGCCGAAGCGGTAGCACCTGCCGGCGAGCGCCCTGCCCCCAGCGAGGAACTGAAAGAGGTTCATACCCCGGGTCAACGAACCATCGACGCTGTTTCCGAGTTCCTGGGCATGCCGGCTGAGCGCAGTGTGAAAACACTGCTGGTAAAGGCAGAGGCGGATGAGAATGGTGAATCCGGCCTGGTGGCCCTGATTCTGCGCGGCGATCACACCCTGAATGAGATCAAGGCTGAGAACCTTCCCGGCATTGCCGAGCCGCTGACCATGGCAACCGACGAGGAAATCGAAAAAGCCATCGGCTGCAAGCCAGGCTCCATCGGCCCGGTCAAGCTGCCGGTGCCGGTTATCGTGGATCGCAGCGCAGCACACCTGGCAGATTTTGTCTGCGGCGCCAACAAGGATGATTATCACCTGACTGGCGTAAACTGGGAACGCGATGCCGAAATCAGCCGGGTGGAAGATCTTCGTAATGTGGTCGAGGGCGATGCCAGCCCGGATGGTAACGGCACACTGGAGATCCGTCGCGGTATTGAAGTTGGCCACATTTTCAAGCTGGGCAACAAGTACAGCAAGGCCATGAACGCCTCGGTTCTGGATGAACACGGCAAGACGTCGATTATGGAAATGGGCTGCTATGGTATTGGCGTTTCCCGCATCGTCGCGGCGTCCATCGAGCAGAACCACGACGAGAAGGGCATCATCTGGCCAGATGCCATCGCACCGTTCGAGGTAGCCATTGTGACCCTGAATGGTCACAAATCTCCGGTGGTGGCCGAGGCTGGCGACAAACTGTACGAACAGCTTCGCCAGGCTGGCTACGATGTCCTGCTGGACGACCGCAACGAACGCCCGGGGGTGAAATTCGCAGATATGGAGCTGATTGGCATCCCTCACCGATTCGTGGTCTCAGAACGTGGCCTGAGCGCCGGAACCCTGGAATACAAGGGTCGGCGGGACGAGGAAAAACAGGATATTCCCGTTGATGAGGCTCTGTCGTTCCTGGTGAAGGCGTCGCCCAAAGGCGGCTTGTAACCCTGAGCCAAACTCACCGGAAGGCTGCCTTCAGTCTCCCGGTGAGTTAACGACGTCTCCGCATATCAGGCGTTGCCCACGATCCCCGGCTCCATCTCCAGCTCAACGCCGAATTTCTCAAGCACAGACTGGCGCACGTCGTCAGCCAGGGATAGTACATCCTGGCCAGTTCCACCGGAATGATTGATCAGCACCAGCGCCTGGCGGTTGTGAACCCCGACCCGACTGTTGCGAAACCCTTTCCATCCGGCCTGATCAATAAGCCAGGCTGCCGCCAGTTTGATCTGACTATCAGCAGGATAGAACACAACGTCCGGAAACCGGGCCTGAAGCTCCCGGAACTGAGGCAATCCGATTACCGGGTTCTTGAAGAAACTGCCCACATTCGGCAATACCGCAGGATCCGGCAGTTTGCGATGACGGACAGCCATCACGCCCTCGGCCACCGCCAGGGGTGTTAACTCAGCCTCGTTAACGTCGCCAAAGTAATCCTCAAGATCCCGATAACCAATCTTCAAAGGCGCATTACGGGACAACCGGAGCCGGATTTCAAGGATGATGTAGAGGCCCGGCCGGTGCTTGAACAGGCTGTCGCGATAACCGAATTCGCAGGCGCTTGCAGGCAGGGTTTCAACCTTCAGAGTCTGGCGGTTCAGTACCGTGACACTGTCAAGACAGTCACCCAACTCGGTGCCATAAGCCCCGATGTTCTGTACCGGGGCGGCACCGGCGGTGCCCGGGATCAACGCCAGGTTCTCGATCCCGCGATAACCGGAACGGGCGGCGTAAAGCACAGCCTCGTGCCAGTTCTCACCGGCTTTCAACACCAGTACCGCGCCGTGATCGTCTACCTGCTCCCAGCTTCGGCCACGCAGTGCCATCCGGATGACCAGGCCGGGATAATCGCCGGCAAACACCAGATTACTGCCACCGCCCAGTACCAGAATGGACTGTTCGTGGTTACAGGCCCAGGAAAGCGCCTGTTTGAGCTGATCCGGATTTTCGACTTCCACCAGGTATCGGGCCGTTACCGGCACAGCCAGGGTATTCAATCCCTGAAGGCTGGCCCACTCCTGAATCTGCAGATCCTGACTCAAGCCAGCCGCCCCCGGATTTCATCCAGGAGACCGGCACTGGCGTCATGAATCAGATCAAGCACGTGCTCAAATCCATCCTCTCCGCCGTAGTAAGGGTCCGGCACCTCGGCCAACCGCGAGTCACCGAAATCCAGAAACAAGCGAGGCTCCGTGCCTCCATTCTGGTGCCAGACCTCACGAACATCCGCAAGATTAGCCCGATCCATCACCAGCACATAATCAAACTGATCCAGATCTTCCGCACGGAACTGGCGGGCACGAAGGTCGCTGATGTCGATACCACGGCGCGCCGCGGCGGCAGTTGCCCGCTCGTCCGGAGATTTACCGATATGCCAGTTGCCGGTGCCGCAGGAATCAATACGCAGTCTGTCGAACAGGCCTTGTTCCCGGGCGAGGTGGCGAAAAACTCCCTCAGCACTGGGAGAACGACAGATATTGCCCAGGCAGACAAACAAGACACTTACGCGATCAGCCATGGGAACCCCCTTTTTCCATCAGCGCCCGCAGACGGGCCAGATCCTCTTCGGTATCTACCCCCGGAGCCGGTGGCCGGTCCGCCACATCCACATGAATAAGAGCGCCATTATAGAGTGCTCGCAACTGTTCCAGGGATTCCACCCGTTCGGTGGGGGCCGGCAGCCAGGTAACAAACTCACTGAGCACACTGGCACGATAACCATAAATGCCAATGTGCCTGAAATAGCCTATGCCATCCGGAAGGTCCACATCCTGGGTGGCCGCCCCCGCGGGCCAGAAGTCCCTGGCCCAGGGAATCGGAGCCCGACTGAAATAATGAGCCATGCCCCGGGCATCGAACACCACTTTTACGACATTGGGGTTGAACACCTGGCGGGCATCGTGAATCCGCTCGCACAGTGTTGCGATGGCGGCCTCCTGGTACTGTTCAAGGTTATCGGCAACCTGATTAATCAATTCAGGCGGTATCAGAGGCTCGTCCCCCTGAACGTTGACCACGCGATGATCCGGATCCAGCTGCAGCTTCCTTGCCACTTCCTCAAGGCGGTCTGTGCCACTGGCATGATGGGGCGAGGTCATGATGACTTCGGCACCAAAACCAAGACACGCCTCCTCGATACGGGCATCGTCGGTCGCGACCACCACGCGGCTGGCGCGGCTCTCATTCGCCCGCTCGCAGACATGCTGGATCATCGGCTTGCCGGCAATCATGGCCAGAGGTTTGCCGGGCAAACGGCTGGAAGCGTATCGGGCGGGAATGACAACGGTAAATGACATGGTTGCGTCCTGCGGGTGACTCAGTGTTTGTCGAGGCGCTCGTCTGTGCTGAGGGTGCGGGCTTCAACCGCCAGCATAACCGGAATCCCCTCACGAATGGGGAACGCCATGGCATCCTGGTAGCAAATCAACTCGGTGCGGGCATCGTTGAGCTTGAGCTCGCCCTTACACACCGGGCAGGCCAACATGGCCAGCAATTTCTTATCCATGGTTCGTTTCCTCGCTGATATCAGGTTGCAACTGGCCAGAGCAGGCTCTGAGCCGTTCCAGAAAATGCTGTTCAAAAGGTTCCGACAACCGGGCCTGAACCGTCAAGACCCAGGCGTTATCCGGGGCAAAGCCTTGGCACTTCACCGCATCTTTGGCCGTCATTACCAACCATTCGAGAGCACCGGATGCCAGGTCTTCGGGGCGAAAATGATGATGGTCGGGAAAGGGAACTTCATTGACGTGAGCGCCAAGTGTCCGGAGGGTTTCGAAAAATCGACCGGGATTACCGATACCCGCCACCGCCCGTACCGGTTTACCTTCAAGCTGCTTCGGCGACAGGGTCTCACCAGAATTCAGATTCACCAGAGCCGAGGGCACCAGCTCCATGGCATGAATTTCCGGATGATCAACGCCGGCAAAGCTCTCGATGGCCTCGCCAGTCTCCGGAAACTCCGCTCCGTTAAGAACGACAAAGTCGACACCGTTCAACCGCTCAACCGGCTCACGCAGCGGACCGACCGGAATGATCGCACCATTTCCAGTGCCGCGCCGAGCATCAAATACTGCCAGTTCAATATCTCTGGGCAAACGGTAGTGCTGCAGGCCATCGTCACAGATCAACACATCGCCCAGGCCATTCTCCAGCGCCCAGCGAGCCCCACGACAGCGATCCGGGTCAACCACCACCGGGCATCCGGTGGCCCGTGCCAGCATCAGGGGTTCATCACCACAGATACCCGCCGGAGTCCCGTCAGCGACCAATAAGGGGTACTGAGAGCTTTTACCACCGTAGCCACGGCTGAGAATCACCGGTTTCCAGCCATGTTGGTTCATGCACTGAACCAGGCTGGCAGTAAGAGGTGACTTGCCGGTGCCGCCAGCGGTGATATTGCCCACCACCACAACCGGGACCGGCAGCAATTCGTTTCGCGCATGCCAGGCCTTTCGGCGCCTGGACTCAGACACCGCCCGATATAACCAGGCCACTGGTGTGAGCAGTGCAAGAGGCCTGCCCTGCCCGTACCAAAGCCGGTCAACCAGGCTGGTGCTCATGCGTGCTCGCTGAACTGAATCTGATGCAGCTGGGCATATGCGCCACCCGCAGCCAACAGCTCACCATGACTTCCGGATTCAACAATGCGGCCATTGTCCATGACCAGAATCCGGTCGGCCTTCTCAATGGTGGATAGCCTGTGTGCGATCACCAGAGTGGTACGGCCCTGCATAACCGTTTCCAGCGCTTCCTGAATATGGCGTTCGGATTCCGTATCCAGCGCCGATGTCGCCTCATCCAGAATGAGAATTGGGGCGTCTTTGAGGATGGCCCGCGCAATCGCAAGACGCTGGCGCTGGCCACCGGAAAGCATCACACCATTGTCGCCAATCATGGTGTCGAGCCCTTCCGGCATACGGTTGATAAACTCGAGCGCGTGGGCCTTTTCAGCCGCTTCCATAATTTCTTCCCGGCTGCAGTCGCGCAGGGAACCGTAGGCAATGTTGGCGGCGATGGTATCGTTGAACAGCACCACGTTCTGGTTCACCAGAGCAATCTGGGCACGCAGGGACTGAAGCGAAAACTCCTTCAGTTCATGGTCATCAATGCGGATAGCTCCCCCGGTGTACTCGTAGAAACGGGGTAACAGGCTAACCATGGTTGACTTACCACTGCCTGACCGGCCCACCAGTGCAACGCTCTGGCCGGCTGGAATATCGATGGTTATCCCTTCAAGCACATTGTCGAGCTGATCCCGGTATCGGAAGGACACCTGGTCAAATGTGATGTCGCCTTTGACCCGCTGCGGGTTGTAGGAGCCTGGGTCCTCTTCCGGCTTTTCATCCATGGTCTCGAACACATCAAATGCAGCCGCCACACCCTTCTGAATCTTGGCGTGCACGGAAGTGACCTGGCGAATGGGCTTGGCCATCGTCGTCGCCGCGGTGATGAACGCAATCAGCTGACCAGTCGACATCTCACCCCGAATCTCCGGCGCAAGCATGGTCCACACCAGCGCGGCGATAGCAAAAGCCACCAGCACCTGAATGACCGGGACACTGATCGCCTGAGTAGAAGCCATTTTCAGGCTCTGTTTCAGGTTACGGGCACTGACCTCACGAAACCGCTCCCGTTCATAATCTTCGCCTCCGAAGGTACGCACCACCCGGTATCCGGTGATCGACTCGGAGGCCACATGGGTGATATCGCCCATGGAACCCTGAATACGCTTACTGATTCGACGAAACCGTTTGCTGGCATAATTCACGACCAGACCAATGACCGGACCGGCAGTAAGAAAAATCAGGGTCAACTTCCAGTTGGTGTACAGCATGAAGCCGAGCAGACCCAGTATGGTCAGCCCTTCGCGAAGGGTGATAGTCACCGCATTGGTCGCAGCATCCGCGACCTGCTCGACGTTAAAGGTGAGCTTTGAGACCAGACGCCCGGATGCGTTTTCATCGTAGTACCGGGACGGTAAAGACATCAGTCGATCAAACACATCGTTGCGTAAGGCGTTGATCACGTTACGCCCAACGTAGCTGATAAAATACTGGCTGAAAAACGTACCAACGCCTCTGAAGGCAAATACACCCACGATCAGCCCGGTCAGCAACATCCGGTTCTGGTCGGACGGATTCTCGATCGCCGTGATCACATATTCCATCGCCGCGGCCATCCCGGTGGATGCAGCGGCGTAAATGATGTTTCCGAACACGGCGAGGGAGAACGCAAACCAGAAGGGCTTGACGTACTTGAGCAGGCGTTTGTAGGTGGTCCAGCTACCGGCAGGTGGCGTCTTGAGCGGCTCCGGCCTTGTCTGCATCACTGGCTTTCAGCCTCCCGCTCTGTGGTTATGCTCAGCTTGGCAAACCCCAGGCGACCGGCAACATCCATGGCCCGCACCACAAATTCATGGGGGGTTCGGGCGTCTGCAGTGATGATGAACGGCAGGCTGTTATCGCCTTCGGCCAGCTCACTGACGCCACGCTCGAGGGTTTCCCGGCGATTGTTAACCAGTGGTCGGTCGTTCAGAAAGTACTGGCCCTCGGCATTGATCACCACATCAATCTGCCGGACCTCAGACGGAGCTGCCGGCTCTGCACTGGCTTCCGGAAGCTCCACCTGCAGATGACTCTCCCGGGTAAAGGTGGTCGACACCATGAAGAAAATCAGCAGCAGAAACACCACATCAATCAGTGGCGTCAGATCTACCCCGACTTCCTGGCTTCGTTGGCGCTTGAACTTCACGGCGTTCAGGCTCCTTCAACGTCAATTTCGCGGTCTCCGTGGACCACTTCCACCAGTTTGATGGCTTCCTGCTCCATGTTGACCACCAATTCGTCTACGCGACGGATGAAATAGCGGTGACAGATCAGAGCAGGAATGGCGACACTCAGGCCAGCCGCAGTGGTGATCAATGCCTCGGAAATGCCACCGGCCAGGTTGCCGGCATTGCCGACGCCGGCCAACTGGATTTCGGCAAACACTTTGATCATGCCGATAACGGTACCCAAAAGGCCCAACAGTGGCGTGATTGTGGCGATAGTGCCCAGGGGATTCAGAAAACGCTCCAGCTCGTGGATAACCTGGCTGGCCTCGTGTTCGATGCTTTCTTTCATGATCTCGCGACCATGTTTGGCGTTGATCAGGCCGCCGGCGAGAATCCGGCCAAGTGGCGAAGATGCCTGCAAGGCTTTCAGCTTGCGACCGTTAAGCTCTTTTTTCTTGATCCAGCGCCAGAGTTCGTTAATAGACTGCGGGGGCGCGACCCGAGAGGCCCGCAAGGTCCAGATTCGTTCCAGAATGATGGCAAGTGCCAGGATGGAACAGGCAACAATGGGCACCATCAGGATGCCACCGGCTTTCAACAGCTCGAACACGCTTGATCTCCCTGATTAGTTACAAGCCGCGCTACTTTAGCATAGCTGCCGGTGCAGGCCACACCCGGATTGTCACGGTATTTTACATTCACTCCTGGCAAGCCCCGGAGACGCTATCCAGAAAGGCTGTGTCTGCCAGAGTTCACTTATAAGCAGGCCTGAATCTGCGAACCTGAGTGTGATCTGGCCGGAGCAGGCCGTGTTCAACGGCACGGCGCCACTGGCGCGGTACCGACCGCCTACTTCCGGATGCGGATGCCCGAAATGGTGCCGGTAGCCCGCCGTATAGATCACCTGATCCGGCGCCACAGCCTGTATCCAGCGTGTTGAAGATGAGGTTTTACTGCCGTGGTGTGGCGCCAGCACCACCCGGTGCACAACGCGATTCTCTATCCAGTCTGGTCCACCGGCACCCAGCATGAGCTCTTCAACCTTCCGACTGATATCCCCGGTCAATACGACGTCACTGTTGCCTGGTTGATGGTACAGGCGTATCACGCACGAAGCGTCATTTCCGTCCGCAGGCAACGGATTTTGCCACAGAGACATCACCAGACCCGGCCACCGAATATTTCCCGGGCGACAGGTTTCCACCGGTACCGGCACACGCTCATTAATCAGAGCCGGCTCACCGGAAACCACTCTTTTGATCGCGAAGTGCTCAGATAACGTCTCGAGACCGCCGGAATGGTCATTGTCGGCATGACTCAGAACCAGCAGATCAATAACCTCGACGCCCATCGCCCGGAGATTCGGAACCAACACCGAATCCACAGCCGAGTAGACGCCCGCAACTTCCGGCCCGGTGTCGTATACCATCACTTTGCCACCGGCGCGGACCACAACCGACAGTCCTTGCCCCACATCCAGCACACGCACTTCAGGCGACTGTGCGACGGGATTGCCCCCTCCTGCACTTGGCCAGGGAACACTGAGCAGCAGAAAGGCACACCCCAGCAACGCCCGCCATCGCCAGTCGCTCCAGCGAATTGCCCAAAGCGCCAGCAACGCCAAAGCTACTGCCAATGGTGCGGGCAAGGGCTGCATCTGTCCTGCCGGGAACCAGGCCACCAATTCCAGCCACCACCAAAGCGCTCCCAGGACCAGGTCAAACCCGGCCGATACCCAGGGCAGGAGCCACCCTCCGGAAAGGAGCGCGATGATAGCCCCCAGGAACAGCACCGGCATGACGGCAAACGACACCCAGGGCACCGCCAACAGGTTGGCCGCGAAGCCTGCAAGGGGCTGGCCCTGATGCACCAGCATCAACATTGGCCACAACCCGACAAAGACCGCCAACTGGGCTATCAACAAAGCCGATAACCAACCCGACGAACCCAGACGCCCTGAAAATACCGCCAGCAGCACCCCGACAGCGCCAAAAGACAACCAGAAACCCTGGTCCAGAGGCGCAAACGGATCCATCAGAAGCACCACTGCCAGAGCCAGCACAAAGGGCCGCCAGCCGCTCTGTTGTCTTGCCTTCAGCAGATACCAGCCGCCGGCAACCACCATCACCAGGGCCCGCCGGGTTGGTACGGTAAAACCGGCCAACAGCGAATAGACAAGGCAGCTGAGCACAACCACCAGAAAAACCAGAGAACGCCGGCCCTGCTCACTCAGACAACCAACCGGCAGCAACAGCAAGCCCCAGCGCGCCAACAGACCAACTCCGACCGCCACCAGACCCAGATGCAAACCAGAAATAGCCACCAGATGAATGGTGCCGGTCGACTTGAGTACCTGCCAGTGATGATCTTCCAGAGAACCCCGGTTACCCATTAGCAGAGACGCAATCAGGGGGTAGTATTCCGCTTCACCAAACCAATGCTGCAACTTCTTTGATGCTCGCCAGTGCCAGGCGTGGTACTGACATTGCAGTGCGCATACCAGCTCCGGTGCAGCAGATACCCGTTTGACGGAACCGGTCGCCCGATAACCGTGGCGGAACAACCAGTCTTCGTAGCGAAACCCTACTGGATTGAGGTTACCGTGAGGTCGCTTGAGAGAGACCTCCAGTGTCAGGCGATGGTCGGGTAGCCTGCGCCCCTCCCTGCCGTACCAGGATAGTCGGAGGACGCGGGGCAAGTTGTCATCTACCGACACGCCAGGTGTCTGCCAGTTCAAGACACAGAATCCGAATCTCAGACTGTCAAAGCTTCCCGGCATCGGCAAATCACAGAGATAGCCGGAAACCACAATGCGCTTGGCTTCCCACTCCGAAGGCAGGCGTTCGGCCAGTCTCATATCGGCATTCCAGCCGGCCCAGACCAGCCCCAGCATCGCAGCAACCACCACGGGGCCGAGCCTCTGTATGCACTGGCATCGACAGGCCATAGCCAGCAACATTAACCCAACGAGCACAAACAGCCATGGATATGGTGGCAAGGTTGCGAGCCGATACAGTAAGATAACGCCGCAAGAGAAGGCGAGAATGCTGGCGAGTCCAACACCGAGCCTGCGGACCCGGTTGGAAACTGGGTTTTCGGACAATCCTTGTCCTCCGATTTTCGATAGCGCTGGCAGCCTCTGGGTGCCAGTGATTACTCAAAGCCAGGAAACAGGCCGAACTTCCTATGCCGAAGAAGTTCATGAAACGGTATTTGCCCACCCCTGAAAAGGTGCAGTCGATGCAATCGCTGCGTTTTCTGGGCGATATCCTCCATGAACCCAACCTGTGGCACATCAACCGGCACTGTGTTGCCAGGGCCTTCCTGGTGGGCGTCTGGTTCTGTTTTATTCCGATGCCTTTCCAGATGCTGGCAGCCGCATTCTGCGCCATCTGGTTTAACGCCAACCTGCCTTTATCCGTGGTTCTGGTCTGGATCAGCAATCCGCTGACCATGCCCCCGATGTTCTACTTCAATTACAAGGTGGGGGCCTGGATACTCAATCGGCCCGTTCTGGCGTTCGAATTCGAGCTTTCCTGGGACTGGATCAGCCACCGGTTGATCGATATCGGCGTGCCGTTGTACCTGGGTTCTCTGGTTCTGGCCACGGTGACCGCCTGCGTCGCTTACCTGATCATCCAGTATCTATGGCGCCGCAAGATCCGCACTGAATGGCAATTACGGCGTCGCCAGCGCAACAAGCGAACGCCCGCGAGCAATCAGGCCTCCTGAACCAATCGCCCCTGCTCCAGTCGCAGCACCCTTCCCAGGCTCCGGGCCATGGTCATGTCGTGGGTAACCATGATGAATGACGTCCCGGAATTATCACGCAGGTCGCCGATCAGGGCACGGATACCCTCCCCTGTGTGCTCATCCAGATTGCCGGTAGGCTCATCCATTAACACACACTCCGGGCTGTTAACCAGCGCTCTGGCTATCGCTACCCGCTGACGCTCACCACCGGACAACTCGCCGGGTTTGTGCCTGAGCCGCTCACCCAGCCCCACCCGTTGCAGCAGTTGCTCCGCCTTCGGGCGGGCCTGCCTGGGTGCCATGCCACCCAGCGCGCAGGGCAACATGACGTTCTCAAGTGCGGTAAATTCCGGCAGCAGATGATGGAACTGATACACAAACCCCAGGTGCTGATTCCGGAACCGCGCCCGGCCTGCTTCCGATAGCTGATGAATATCCTTGCCACAAATCCGGATATGCCCGGAGGAAGGGCGATCCAGGCCACCCAGCAGGTTCAGCAAGGTGGTTTTCCCTGCCCCGCTACTGCCCACAATGGCAACCGTCTCGCCGGCCTTAACCTGAAGTGAGATGTCCGAGAAAATCGTCAGTGTTTCCGGCCCTTCACTGTAGGTGCGGGTAACCTTCTGACAATCAATCACCAGAGATGTCGTCTGCCCGTCACTCATAACGCAATGCCTCCGCCGGTTCGACCCGCGACGCACGCCAGGCCGGATAAATAGTTGCCAGCAGGCTCATGGCAAGGCCCGCACCGCTGATAATCAGTACATCCTGCAACTGGAGCTGCGACGGCAGGTAGCTGATGAAATAAACATCAGCGCTGAGAAACTGATGTCCCAGTGCGGATTCGAGCCAGGAAATGAAGCCGCTGATGTTCAGGGCGCCAAAGATCCCCAATGCAGTACCTGTGAGCGTGCCAAACACACCAATCACGGCACCCTGGATAATAAAGATCCTCATAATGCGCCCGGGCGTGGCGCCCATGGTTCGCAGGATGGCGATATCCGCAGTCTTGTCGGTCACCACCATGACCAGCGTTGACACAATATTGAAGGCCGCCACAGCCACAATGAACATCAACAGCAACCCGATCATGGTTTTTTCCATGCGAATTGCCTGAAACAGGTTGCCGTGGGTGCGGGTCCAGTCCGATACGTAATAGCGGCCTCCCAGGGTCCGGGCAACCTCATTGACAACTTTGGGCGCCGCAAACAGGTCATCCATTAAAAGCCGGATACCCTCCGCGCGGCCACCGGTACGCATCAAACGCGCCGCATCATCCATATGAATCAGCGCGTAGTTCCCATCAAGCTCAGCACCAACGCTGAAAATACCCTTGACGGTAAAGCGCTTGAGCCTGGGTAACACGCCGGCCGGCGTTACCGAAGCTTCCGGCAATACCACCGTGAGTTTATCGCCTACCCCCAGTCGAAGGCTGTTAGCCATCAACCGGCCAATGATGATTCCGAATTCCCCGGACCGAAGTTCCTCAAGGCTGCCTTCGATGAAATGGTTCTCGATAATAGAAACGCTGGCCTCCTGCTCCGGCAGGACACCGTTGAGCATCACGCCCCGGACGTTACCACCACCGGTTACCATGCCCTGCCCCTGGATAAAGGGAGCGGCCGCCAGCACCCGCGGGTAGGCTTCGACCCTCTGGTCAATCTCCTGCCAGTTCTCCAAGGGACCGGAAGCCCCCTGAATCGTGGCATGAGGCACCATCCCAAGAATGCGCTGCTTGAGTTCGCGATCGAACCCGTTCATGACCGATAGCACGATGATCAGTACCGCAACGCCCAGCATCAGGCCAATCATTGAGGTCAGGGAGATAAAGGAGATGAAGTGATTGCGTCGTTTGGCGGCGGTATATCGCAGGCCAATATAAAACGATAAGGGTCTGAACATGTAGGGGTGCCTGTCGCTACCTTGCGGTCCGTCGATTATTGAATCCCCGCTGGCCTTTATCATTACCTGGCCCGGAGATTTGCCAGGCCTCTTACCAGCCGTCGGGAAACTGCTAAACTGTTCTATAATCAATAAAAACCCGTCCGGAGACAGGATGCCAAGCCAGAATAAAACGCCACCGAGCGGAGACTGCCAGCGGGAGCGCCGGGAGTTCTTCCGGATAGA
>NZ_DIHV01000162.1:0-5927 GCF_002420325.1 Marinobacter sp. UBA5687 | reverse complement strand
CCACTGGAAGCCCTGAAAGCCGAGTTCCGGAGGCTGGACCAGGACGTACGTGCACACCTGGCAAGCCTGGCTGAGCGCGACCGCCTGCTGGCCGGGCTGGTCAAATCCCTGAACAGCAAGGTCGATACGCTGGCGCGCATTATCGCCTTTGAGCAAAATCCGTTGCAACCGGAGGACTGGCAGGATGTAACCCTGAGTGAGGGCGGGCTCTCGTTCCGCTGGCCGACAGCAACCTTTGTCGCGGGTGACCGACTGGCCATTCGAATGACTCTACCACCAGAGCTATACCAGCCAAGAGCCATTGCTGAAGTACTGGATACCGAGCACGACAACCAAGGCGGCACACGGGTTCACACGCTGTTTGTTGAACTGGATGACAGCGACCGTCAGCAAATTGCCCGGCATGTGATGCGTTGGCAGATTCGGCAACGACAAAAAGAGTAAGATACTGAAAAAGTGCTGACTTTTGCTAAGCTTTTCGGGATATTACGTTTTATTCATCTGCCGCAGACAGTGCGCAGTAATCATGCATTATTGGAGACTCCTCTATGACAAACTACCGCAATGTGATGGCTGCCGCCGTTCTGGCTACGGCTGTATTCGCTGGTTCAGCGCCACTGGCCCTTGCCGAGGAACTGAGGGTGCCGGTCGGCAGCCAGGCAGATAGAAGCCAGATCAGCCTGCCCGCGAACGGCATGAGTGAAGACTCCGTCCGTAATCGCTGGGGCACCCCCCAGGACATCAAGGGCCCGGTCGGAGAACCCCCCATCAGTCAGTGGCATTATCAGGATTTTGTCGTCTATTTCGAAGGTAACCGCGTAATACATGCTGTGGTAAAGCAACACAAAGACTGATCGACACCCGCTTCATCAAACAGTAAGGGCATCCGGCCAGGGAATGACAATGCACGGGCTGCATTGCTCAGATAGAATGGCGGCTTTTGCAAATCAAGGTGACTTATACAGTGACTTCCAGACGCACGTTGCCTGCGGAGTGGGCTCCCCAAAGCGCAGTCATGTTGACCTGGCCTCATCCCGGAACCGACTGGGCAAAGCGCATGGCCGACGTAGAGCCCGTATTCGAGGCCATTGCCAAAGCGGTCCTCCGTTTTGAACACCTGGTGATCAGCTGCGAGTTCGTGGCACGTCTCCAGCAACTTGGCCAGCAGCTGAACGCTTATGCCGAAGGCAATGGGTTACCAGGCCGCGTGATCACTGTGCCAGCCCCGGCCAACGACACCTGGGCCAGGGACCACGGCCCCATCACCGTGGATACCACCGACGGCACGACACTGCTGGACTTCCGATTCAATGCCTGGGGAGACAAATTTCCCTGGGAAAAAGACGATGCCCTCAACCGGCACCTGGCGAACGCGGGCGTTTTCGGCAAACACCCACTGCAGCCAGTGGATTTTGTCCTGGAAGGTGGCTCGATAGAATCCGATGGCGCCGGCACCTTGCTCACTACCAGCGAGTGCCTTCTGACTCCGTCCAGAAACCCATCCATGGATCGGACCGCTATCGAGCAATTGCTGGAGGAGGTCCTTGGGGTCGATCGTATTCTCTGGCTCAACCACGGTTATCTGGCGGGCGACGATACCGACAGCCACATCGATACCCTGGCACGGTTCTGCGCGCCTGATCATATCTGCTATGTGACTTGCCCGGATGTTGCGGACGAGCACTACAGTGCACTGGCGGCCATGGAAGAAGAACTGCAGGAATTCCGTCAGGCGGACGGCAGCCCCTATCGCCTGACCACCCTGCCCTGGCCCGACCCGATTTACGATGAGGACGGCGAACGGTTGCCAGCGACCTACGCCAACTTCCTGATCATCAACGGCGCAGTTCTGCTGCCAGTCTACGATGTGCCGCAGGACGAAGAAGCAGTTCGCATCATGGCGGGCATCTTCCCAGACCGGGAGATTATTCCAATTGACTGCCGCCCGCTCATTTACCAGCACGGCAGTCTGCACTGCGTAACCATGCAAATTCCTGCGGGGGTGGTAACGGTATGACCAGCACGAACACCAGCTCCAACCTGAAGGTCGCCGCCATTCAGCAAACCTGCAGTCCCGACAAGAACCGGAGTCTCGCGACATCCGAACGCCTGATACGGCAGGCTGCGGTGGATGGCGCGCAGTTGATTGTCCTGCAGGAGCTGCACGCCACCCAGTATTTCTGCCAGACCGAAGACACCGCCATTTTTGAGCTTGCAGAGCCCATTCCCGGGCCCACCAGCAACTATCTGTCTGGTCTCGCAAAAGAATTAGGCGTTGTGCTTGTGGGTTCTATTTTTGAAAGGCGCATGAATGGCGTTTACCACAACACATCTGTGGTGTTCGACACCGATGGCAGCCTGGCCGGGCTGTACCGGAAAATGCACATCCCGGACGACCCGGGCTTTTATGAGAAATTCTACTTTACTCCCGGTGATGCCACCTTCAATGACGGCAGCAGCGGGTTTACCCCCATCCAGACTTCCGTTGGTAAGCTGGGGGTCCTTGTGTGCTGGGACCAGTGGTACCCGGAAGCGGCCCGACTGATGGCACTGGCCGGCGCGGAAATACTGATCTACCCGACCGCCATTGGCTGGGATGTGACCGACGATCCAGACGAACAGGCCCGGCAACTGGACGCCTGGGTGACCGTTCAGCGTGGCCATGCGGTAGCCAACAACCTTCCGGTTATCGCCCCGAATCGCGTTGGGACCGAGCCAGATCCTTCCGGCCAAAGCGATGGCATCCGGTTCTGGGGGAACAGTTTCATCTGTGGCCCTCAGGGCGAGTTTCTGGCCCGCGGCAACGAGACTGACGAGTGTATCCTGTCGGTAACCCTGAACCGCCAGCGCACCGAATCCATCCGGAGAATCTGGCCGTACCTCAGGGACAGGCGCATCGATGCCTACGGCGACATTCTGAAACGGGTGAGGGACTGAAACCGGCATGAAACAGAAAATGGACACTGTCGTCAGCGCCCTTAACAAGGTACTGCTGGGCAAGGAGAATCAGGTTCGTCTGGCGCTCTGCGGCCTGCTTGCCCGCGGCCACCTGTTGATTGAAGATATTCCGGGCATGGGCAAGACCACCCTCTCCCATGCGCTGGCAAAAATCATGGGGTTAAGCTATCAGCGAATCCAGTTCACCAATGACCTGCTGCCTGCAGACGTCCTCGGCTACTCCATGTATGACAAGCAGGCCGGCGGGCTCGTGTTTCACCCCGGCCCCATCTTCGCCCAGGTGGTTCTGGCAGACGAAATCAACCGCGCGTCACCGCGCACCCAAAGCGCCCTGCTGGAAGCCATGGAAGAAAGGCAGGTATCCATTGAGGGGGAAACCCGACCACTACCTACCCCGTTCTTTGTGATCGCAACCCAGAACCCCATAGAGCAAGGCGGCACCTTTCCCCTGCCTGAATCTCAGCTTGACCGGTTTCTGATGCGCCTTCGGTTGGGCTACCCCGACCCGAAAGCGGAACGGGAGCTGCTGGAGGGCGAAGACCGCAAACACCTTACCGATCGTTTGCAGGCCATACTCCCGCACGATGAGCTGGTGGCCTTGCAGCAGGCCGTGGAAAAGGTATCCGCCAGCCCGGCTTTGCTGGATTACCTGCAACGCCTTCTTGAGCAGAGCCGGCGCATGCCCGGATTGCTTTACGGCTTGTCCCCGAGGGCGGGCCTCGGCCTGCTGAGAGCCGCCAAAGCATGGGCACTGATGGAAGGTCGTAATCACGTACTGCCCGACGACGTGCAGGCCGTCTTCCCCGCCGTAGCCGAACATCGCCTGGAACAGGGAGAATCCGGTAAAGCCCGGGAGCGGGTGCGCCAGCTGTTAACGACCGTATCGGTGCTTGAATAATCCGGGTCTGACCACATAGCAACGTTTTATAAGCCGCATTGGCGTAAACGAATGGCAGCCCGGTCATTTCATGTTAGCCTTTTGCCAGATTTCAGATGAGCGGCTCCCGTTCTGCCCTCCGAAGGGACAGAGGAGAGCCGTCGAATACGCATACTTCATTTCAGTGAGACACAGATGAGCGAAACCCGACATTCCCGACTGATCATTCTTGGCTCCGGCCCGGCCGGCTACACCGCTGCAGTCTATGCCGCGCGCGCCAACCTGAACCCGACCCTGATCACCGGTATCGAAGTGGGCGGCCAGCTGACCACCACCACTGACGTAGACAACTGGCCGGGCGACAATGACGGCGTTCAGGGCCCCGAGCTAATGCAGCGCATGCAGAAGCACGCCGAGCGTTTTGAAACCAGCATCGTGTACGACACCATCAACGAAGCTGATCTGAACAACCGCCCGTTCCGGCTCAAAGGCGACAACGGCGAATACACCTGTGACGCTCTGATCATTGCCACTGGCGCTTCTGCCATGTATCTGGGGCTTGAATCCGAAGAGAAGTTCAAGGGTCAGGGCGTGTCGGCCTGCGCCACCTGTGACGGCTTCTTCTACCGCAAGCAGAAAGTCGCGGTTATCGGCGGCGGCAATACTGCTGTGGAAGAGGCTCTGTATCTCTCGAACATCGCTGATGAAGTGA
Organism: Marinobacter sp. UBA5687; assembly: GCF_002420325.1. NCBI lineage: Bacteria > Pseudomonadati > Pseudomonadota > Gammaproteobacteria > Pseudomonadales > Marinobacteraceae > Marinobacter > Marinobacter sp. UBA5687. The sequence goes on along the minus strand of NZ_DIHV01000162.1, from coordinate 1,380 downwards.
CCCTGGTTCATCGCCGTGACAAGCTTCGGGCCGAGAAGATCCTTCAGGACAAACTCTTCGAGAAAGCAGAAAACGGCAACGTCAACATCATCTGGGACCACACCCTGGACGAAGTGCTCGGCGATGGCACCGGCGTTACCGGCATGCGCATCAAGAGCACCAAAGATGGCAGCACTCAGGATCTCGAGCTGGCCGGCGTATTTATCGCGATTGGCCACAAGCCGAATACCAGCCTGTTTGAAGGCCAGCTGGATATGACCAACGGTTACATCCGGATTCGCTCTGGCCTGGAGGGCATGGCCACCCAAACCAGCATTCCGGGCGTGTTCGCCGCGGGCGACGTAGCTGACCACGTCTATCGGCAGGCTGTGACGTCCGCCGGTTTCGGGTGCATGGCTGCGCTGGACGCCGAGAAGTTTCTTGACCAACAGGGCTGACAGCTCAGAAGCAGAATGACGTCGCTACCCTGGCTGGATCCTGATCAACTCTGGTTTCCTCCCGCAGAAGAAGCGCTGGAGGATCCCGATGGACTGCTTGCCCTGGGTGGCGACCTGTCTCCGGAACGCCTGATTCTGGCCTATCGGAATGGCATTTTCCCCTGGTTCAGTGACGACCAGCCCATTCTCTGGTGGTCACCCAACCCTCGTTGCGTGCTGTTTCCCTCTGACATCCACATCTCCCGGAGCCTGCGCCGGACACTGAACCAGCGCCGATTTCGTATCACCACCGATCACTGTTTCGGCCGCATCATCCGACTCTGCGCAAACACCCGCGCTGAGGGCACCTGGATAACCGACGAAATGATGGCAGCGTATACAGAACTTCATAGACGTGGCATCGCCCACTCCATTGAAGTCTGGAATCGCAACAATGAGCTCGCAGGCGGCATGTACGGACTGGCTATCGGCCGCTGCTTCTTCGGCGAATCCATGTTTTCACTGGAAACCAACGCCTCCAAGGTTCTGATGGTGCACCTGGCACATCAGTTGGGTGAATGGGGCTATCAGTTCATGGATTGTCAGGTGGAGAGCGACCATCTGCTGACGATGGGTGCGAGCAGTATTCCTAGGGCCGAGTTTTTATCTATACTCAGGGCATGTGTCGATCGGAAACCGGACCAGCCAGACTGGAACTTCAGCTGGCAATGGCCCTGCCCGGAGGTGAAATGAGTAATCTCAGAACGCTCGTTTTCTTTGCCACCCCTCCTCACGATTGCAGTTACCTGCCAGACCGTGAAGCGACCACCATGTTTGTGGACCCTCGCGCCCACATCGACAAAAAGCTATACAGCCAGTTAACCGCACTGGGCTTCCGTCGCAGCGGCTCACATTACTACCGTCCGCACTGCGAAAGCTGCAACGCCTGTGTTCCGGTGCGCCT
>NZ_DIHV01000038.1:20612-21680 GCF_002420325.1 Marinobacter sp. UBA5687 | reverse complement strand
TGCCGAAACCCCTTCTGTCCACAAGACAAGAGAATCAATTGGTATGGCCCGTTCCAGCAGCTTTCTGGATAACCTTCTCACCAGCCCCTCCACGGAACGGTACAGGGTCGGACTTAGCGTACTTTTCCTTCTTTGTGTCTGGCTTGTGGTTGGCTCCTTCAGCCAGGGCCTGCCTAACGCCATGTTATTGATGGCCGCCGCCGTTATCGGGGGCTACATGGCGATCAATATCGGGGCCAACGATGTGGCCAATAATGTCGGTCCGGCGGTGGGCTCCGGCGCCTTGTCACTGGGGGCAGCCGTTCTTCTTGCCGCGGTATTCGAGGCGGCCGGCGCGCTGATCGCCGGTGGCGATGTAGTGTCGACCATCAAGGGTGGAATAATTGATCCGACTAGCCTGGAAGATCCGCGCGCTTTTGTCTGGCTAATGACGGCGGCCCTGCTGGCGGGCGCCCTGTGGCTGAACCTGGCCACCTGGATGGGCGCGCCGGTTTCAACCACCCACTCAATCGTTGGCGGTGTCCTGGGGGCCGGTATTGCGGCTGGTGGCTGGACCATTGCCGATTGGGCGGTGATGGGCAAAATTGCTGCAAGCTGGGTGATCTCACCGGTGCTGGGCGGTGCCCTGGCGGCGCTGTTCCTGTTCGCAATCAAGAAAACCGTACTGTACCGCCAGAATCTGGTGTCCTCTGCCCGTACCTTTGTGCCCTGGCTGGTGGCGATTATGGCCTGGGCCTTTGCCACCTATCTGATGATCAAGGGCGTCAAGAAGATCGTCAAAGTGGATATGGTGGAAGCCTCGGTGATCGGCCTGATTGTGGCGGGGGTAGTGTTTTTCGTGATGCGGACCCTGGTGGGCCGCAAAGCCTCGACCATGGAAAACAGTGCGCAGGGGGTGAATACCCTGTTCACCTGGCCGTTGATCTTCGCCGCGGCCCTGCTGAGCTTTGCCCACGGCGCCAACGACGTGGCCAATGCCATTGGCCCTTTGGCGGCCATCAATGATGCCATTCAGGCCGGTGGTGGTGTGGTTACCTCAGCGAAGATCCCGCTTTGGGTGATGCTGGT
>NZ_DIHV01000038.1:20442-20571 GCF_002420325.1 Marinobacter sp. UBA5687 | reverse complement strand
GTGGAAGCCTCGGTGATCGGCCTGATTGTGGCGGGTGTTGTGTTTTTCGTGATGCGCACCCTCGTGGGTCGCAAGGCCTCGACCATGGAAAACAGCGCTAAGGGTGTGAATACCCTGTTCACCTGGCCG
>NZ_DIHV01000038.1:0-20316 GCF_002420325.1 Marinobacter sp. UBA5687 | reverse complement strand
GATCCCGCTTTGGGTGATGCTGGTCGGTGCCCTGGGGCTGGCGGTCGGGCTGATGCTGTTCGGGCCGCGCTTGATCAAAACGGTAGGCTCGGAGATTACCGAGCTGGACAAAACCCGAGCCTTCTGTATCGCGCTGTCTGCGGCGCTGACGGTGATTCTGGCGTCTCAGCTTGGCCTGCCGGTCAGTTCCACCCACATTGCCATTGGCGGCGTTTTCGGTGTCGGCTTCCTGCGTGAGTACCTGAAATCCAACTACGCGACCCAGTTGCACAAAATCATCGAACAGCATGACCCGACCGATCAGGAGCGCCTCAAGCCGTTCCTGGATGATTTTCGTAATGCCTCTGTGGAGGAAATGGAGAAGCTGCTGAAGCAGGCGAAGAAGAAAAAGCAGCAGGTGCCTTTGTCCAAGTCGGAGCGCAAGCGCCTGAAGAAGATATACCGTGAGGAGATGGTCAAGCGCTCCCATCTGGTAAAGATTGCCGCGGCTTGGATCATTACCGTGCCGGCGTCAGCGATTATGGCGGCGTTCCTGTTCTTTACCCTGCGTGGCCTGATGGTCTGACTGTTGTGCGGGGCTGGTGATGGCCCCGCGCTTTGTCCATACTATAGGCAATGCATCCGGCAGGCGTGGCCTGTCGCTATCCATATTCGGGGAGTACAACATGAGTTCACCTGTCGAGAGCCGTCAGGCGCGGATGATTGAAGAGTTGCGGGTGTTCATCAAGAAAGTGATGAGCGATCCGACGATTGCCGTGAAGTCCATGGAGATTGCCCGCAAGTACAAGGGCGAGGCCAATGCCGATGAGCTGATGGCTCGTGAGATCAGTGCCAATACCACGATCCGGATTCCGGAGAGCTGGAGTGAGGCCGACAAGATGTTTCTGGAAATCCTGCACGAGGTGCTGGATGACGAAGAGGCGCTTTATTGATTAATCCCCGGTATTGAACGACGAACTCTGAGCAAGGGGATGGGGAGCTTCTCCCAAAACCTTGCGGAGCCATGGATGGCGGAGCAGAGCGTACAGGGATGTATTCACAGCGTGTTTTGGGAGAAGCTCCCCATCCCCTTGTGGGGCCCCGACTGGCTCCGCAAGGTTTTGGAAAGACTTCCCGCGCCCCTAGCCATCAGATGATGGTGCAGTATTCCGGCTAACTCAGGCCTGCCTGGCTTCTTTCTGGTTCTGCTTCAAAACCGCCGCAGCCATCTGGTGCAGGATGGCCATTTCATCGGCAATCCCATCATCCTTCGACAGTTCCCTCTGCTCCCTGAGAATATCTTCCAGAATATCCGGCGTTGTTAACGGGTTGGCCAGAACCACCCGGAACACAATGCACGGGAAGTGATAGTAACGGGCTGGCTCCAGTCGGGTTCGGGAGACGAATGCTTTGCCGCGTTCCCGTTGGGTTTTCTGGATGAACTTGGTGATGCGGTTCAGGCAGGTGTTCATCTTTTCTGCCTGCAGCTCATCGGCCATGGCCAGTGCCTGGCGTACATCTTCCGGGCAATAGCGGTAGGTCAGGATGTTCAGTTCCGGGCGGGTGACCAGTTCAAAATCCGGTTGTTCATCGATCATGTTGGCAAAGGTTTTGGCTTTGTCGATGCCCTGATCGATGAGAATTTCGTAGCCTTCTCTTGCGAGGATTTTCAGGCCTGAGTGGATCAGCATGGCCATGCCCGGGCGGGAGCCTTCCAGGGTGGTGCTGCCGAGGTCCCGGGAACCCTTCCGGATGATGTACTGGGCGTGGTGTTCTACCGCGCTGGCGAGGCCGGGGTCTTTGAAGACCACCAGGCCGGCGCCCATGGGTACGTAAAGCTGTTTGTGGGCGTCGAAGGTGACCGAGTCGGCTTTCTCGATGCCGCGCAGCAGGTGTTTGTGGGTGCGGGAGAACAGGGTTGGCCCGCCCCAGGCGGCGTCGACGTGGAAGTGGGCGCCGAATTCCCGGGCGATATCGGCCATGGCATCCAGCGGGTCGACGTTGCCGGTTTCGGTGGTGCCGGCCACGCCGCAGATGGCCATGATCTTGATCTTCTGCTTCTGCAGCTCCAGACATTTGTCGCGCAGGGCATCGGTCTGGATGCGGTTGAATTCGTCGGTTTCCACCGGCACCAAGGCATCCCGGCCAAGGCCGAGGACATCGGCGGCTTTGCGCAGGGAATAGTGGCCTCGTTTGGAGACGACGATGGCGGCGCCTTCATGGCCGTAGTATTTCAGGGCGCGGAACAGGCCTTCTTCGTGCAGACCGCGGAAGCTTCCTTCAGCGGGGAAGGCACGGTTGCGAGCCACCCACAGGGCGGTGAGGTTGGCGACCGTGCCGCCGGAACACATGGCGCCCAGGGCGTGCCGGGGATCGTGCATCCATTTACGATAGAAAGAACCGTCTTCCTGGTACACCAGCCGGTGTATCTGGCCCAGTACCTGGCGTTCCATGGGCGTGAACGCCTTGGAGGTTTCGGTTTTCACCAGGTTCTGGTTCAGGGCGATCATGATCTTCGACAGCGGCAGCATGAAGTAGGGCAGTGCCGAGGTCATGTGGCCGATGAACGCGGGTGACGCGGTATGAACGGAGTTGGCCACCAGTTTGTCGAGCAGGAACTGGGTCTGCTCGGAGACAAAAACAGGTTTCTCCGGGATGACGTAGTCGGAGAAGTCTTTCTCGACTTCGGACAGGTCCCGTTCGATGGCGACGATGTGCTCCTGGAGGAATCCGGCCAGGTTACGGGAGATGTCCTGGTCGATCCGGCTCAGGGTCGACTCCGGCGCTTCGGGCACCGTGAACACGCGATACATTGCCTCTAATGAGGCCTGGGCGGATTTTTTCTTTCCGGTCATAGCACCACACACATTCAGTGGTATCCGATGGGTTGGTTCCGGAAACCCGTCGGATGGAGCCGGGCGTGGCCCGGTTGCGAAAAATGTCTGCCAGCCGCCAAGCGGGGCATTGGTTCCCTGAGGCTGCGTAGTATAAGACCTGTCAGGCAATGACGCCATGCCTGGCGGGCCACTGGTCCGGGTTAGAGGATTTCCCGGTGTACATCCAGGATGGCGGCGTCGATGCGGTCCTGGATGTCTTTTTCGACCTGGTCAAGGCGCTGGGTGATCTGCTGGGCGCTGGCGCCCAGGGCGGCGATGGTCCAGGTGGCACAGTCGAGGGCTTCCTGGTCGGCGGTTTCGGCGACGGCGAGGTCGGGTTCTTTGCCCCAGATGGCTTTCATGGCGGTGAAGGCTTTGCGTTTGGCTTTGAGGTCTTCGCAGCCGTAGAGCTGGAAGTGCAGGGTGAGGACGCCTACGTGGGGGGTAATATCCTGGTGCTGTTGTGGGGTTTTGCCTTCTTTCAGCAGTTTTCTAAGGGCGTCCGACATCGTGGCCTTAACCTTGGAGTTGGAACATGCGGGGGATGCCTTTCCAAAACACGCTGTGAATACTTCCCTGTACGCTCTGTTCCGCCATCCATGGCTCCACAAGGTTTTGGAAAGGCATCCCCCGCATGTTCATGAACCTTATAGGGGGAGTCCGGTTTGCATAACCGTTTTGCCTCCGTGAATGTCTTTAGCCTACTACAGGCGTCCCCCGTTTGATAATCGCTGCCGGGTTGGTGCCGGAGGGCAGGTTGCCGTAGTTCATGCCGCCGCTGCTTTGCAGGCGGGAGGCGCAGAAGGCATCGGCGACGTGTTTGTCGCCAAAGCGCAGTAACAATGAGCCTTGCATGGTCAGGGCCATGCGGTCGACCAGGTTGCGGGCGCGGTACTGGAAGTCGCTGATGTCGGCGAAGTCGTGTTGCAGTTGCGCCAGGTACTGGTCGAAGCGGCTGTCGGTGCCTTTGGCTTCGGCGGCTTCTTTGAAGAAGGCGTCGAGGGTTTCCGGTTCTTTCTGCAGGGCGCGGAGGGTGTCCAGGCACTGGACGTTGCCGCTGCCTTCCCAGATGGCGTTAACCGGGGATTCCCGGAACAGCCGGGGCATGATGCAGTCTTCCATCACGCCGCTGCCGCCGATGCATTCCATGGCTTCGTAGGCGTGGTTGGGGGTGCGTTTGCAGATCCAGTATTTACCTACGGGGGTGGCCAGGCGGGCCAGCAGGCGTTCGTGTTCGTTGTTCTGGTTGTCCATGGCCCGTGCGACGCGCATGGTGTAGGCGAGGGCGGCTTCGTTTTCGATGATCAGGTCGGCCAGGACGTTTTGCATCAGCGGCTGATCGCTGAGGGTTGCGCCGAAGGCGCTGCGGTTATGGCAGTGGTGCGTCGCCTGGGCCACGGCCTGGCGCATGCCGGCGGCGCTGCCAATCATGCAGTCGAAGCGGGTCATGGCGACCATTTCAATGATGGTTCTGACGCCGCGGCCTTCCTCGCCCACCATCCATGCCAGCGCACCGCGGATTTCCACTTCGCTGGAGGCGTTGGCAACGTTACCCATTTTGTTCTTGAGTTGCTGTACCTGCCAGGGGTTCTTGCTGCCATCCGGGCGCCATCTGGGCATCAGGAAGCAGGACAGGCCATTGGTGGTCTGGGCCAGTACCAGGAAGGCGTCGCACATGGGGGCGGAAACGAACCATTTGTGGCCGACCAGTTCGTAGGCCTGTCCGGGACCTTCCCGTCCTGTCGGGTAGGCCACGGTGGTGTTGGCACGCACGTCGCTGCCACCCTGTTTTTCGGTCATGGCCATGCCGATGGTGACGGAGGTTTTGTCGTCGTCCGGCACGTTGCGACTGTCGTATTCGTTGGCCAGGATTTTCGGGGCCCAGAGTTTGGCCAGGTCTGGCTGGTTCTGGATGGATGGGATCGCCGCGAAGGTCATGGTGACCGGGCAACAGTGAGCGGCTTCCACCTGGGAGTGCAGGTAATACTTGGCGGCCCGGGCCACGTGGGCGCCTTTGCCCGGGTTGGTCCAGGGGGAGCTGTGCAGGCCGTTTTCCAAGGCCACGCGCATGAGTTCGTGGTAGGCCGGGTGGAAGGTGACTTCGTCTACCCGGTGGCCGTAGCGGTCGTGGGTACGAAAGCTGGGTTTGTTGGCGTTCGCCAGGTTGCCCAGCTCGATGGTGTCGGCCTTGCCGGCCCAGGCGCCGAAGCGGCTGAGGTCTTCGCTGGCGTGGCCGGCGCCTTCTCGCAATACGGCTTCCCGGAGTGCGCTGTCCTGTTCATAGAGGTTATAGTTTTCCAGCGGCCGGGGCTGGTTGATGACCTCGTGAGTGGCTGACAGATAGCGGCTGTCGGCGTTGGACACGGTCTTGCGCTGCGGGCTGTTCATGGTTAGCTCCTGGTGCCGGTTAACCCCCGTAGGCAGAAGCAAACGATGGTGTCGACCAGCTCATCTTCGTTGTTGTCGTGTCCCGGTGGTGTTTCTGTCTGGGTCGGTGACAGCGGCCCCACCAGGGATTCCGAGATGGCGCCAACCAGGCAGGTGCTGGTAAGGCGGGCATCCTGATCCGGTATGCAGCCCTCGGTTATGCCGCTCCGGATCGCTTGTTCAAACAGGTTGGCGTAGGCTTTGCGGTATACCAGTCGCTCTTCTTCGACTTTCGGGTCTACCGGCTCGGCAATCAGTGCCCAGGCTTTCATCGGGCCTTTCAGGGCCCGACGGGCGAACTGACGCAGAGCGTTGTCCAGGCGTTCAACCGCACTACCGCCGACCGCGAGTGCTTCGGCGACCTTGTCGACTTCACGTTGGGTGGCCAGGCGAAAGATTTCTGCAAACAGGTCCTCCCGTGACTCGAAGTGGCGGTAGATAGTGCCCGTGGCAACGCCGGCCAGCCCCGCGATGCGGGTAATGCGTGCGCTGCGGAAGCCGCCTTCGGATACGCACTCCCAGGTGCATTCAATGATCTTTTTCCGCGCTTCGGCTTTGCGCTGGCGCATTTTTTCAGTTTCGCGGTAGGCCATGCCGGCTCCTTGCAAGCATTGAATCAATATTCATTCTTTATGTCAATTCTGTGTGCCATTAAAGGGCTGTTATCTGATCTTTTAAAACAATGGGTTATCTCCAATTACAAAAAATTACAAAAAAGTGGTTGTCAGGAAATAGCGTCGGTCGTGAAAGCAGATTATAAAGACGCCAAGACGGGCCGTCAGATGGCCGGCAGTCGAGACGGGGTGCGTCTTCCAGAGCATCTGGCCACCCGTAAAGCTGTTTTCGTTGATGGAGATAAGCCATGAGTGAATTCGACGAAAGCAATCTGGAGCAGTCCAGCAACTGGACCAGCGACAGCGACGATAACCATTCCATTGCCGGCCGTGCGCGGGTTCGGGCCCAGTTGCAGGCAGATATTGAGGCCTTCCTGCAAGGCGGCGGAAAGATACAGGAGGTGGACACCACCTTCCGTTCTGATACCCCGCGCAAGGTGGAGATCGGGTTCAACAACCGTTCCCTCTGATGGCGTTTCCTCGCCGGGCAGCGGCTTCCGTTGCCCCGGCAACTCTGTTTTTCTGTCATCTCTTTGTCATCTGTCAACGGCACACTCGGCTCAGGCCTGCAACGGGCGGCTTCTGGGGTGTATGATGTCATCACTTTCCAAGGCCATCCATGTTCAGGAGGTTATCCGTGTCGAAGCCGTGTCTTGCGCACTCCAGTCGAGCCTATCCGTTCACCCGTTTGCGTCGCAATCGTGCCAGTGATTTTTCCCGTCGTCTGGTTCGGGAGAACCAGTTGTCACCCGATAACCTGATTTTCCCGGTGTTTGTGCTTGAAGGCGAGAATCAGCGTGAATCCGTACCCTCCATGCCGGGTGTCGAGCGCCTTAGCGTCGATCTGCTGGTGGAGCAGGCGGCGGAACTGGTAGAGCTGGGTATTCCCGCCTTGGCGCTGTTCCCGGTGGTACCAGCGGAGAAAAAGAATCTGTCCGGCTCCGGCGCGTGGGATTCTGATGGCCTGGCCCAGCGGGCGGTTCGTGCCCTGAAAAAGGCGCATCCGGAGCTGGGGGTGATTACCGATGTGGCGCTGGATCCGTTCACCACCCATGGGCAGGACGGCATTATCGACAACGATGGCTATGTGCTGAACGATGTCACGGTTGAAGCGCTGGTCAATCAGGCACTGTCCCACGCGGATGCCGGTGCCGATGTGGTGGCACCCTCTGACATGATGGATGGTCGGGTGGCGGCTATTCGAGAAGCCCTGGAAGGGGCAGGCTATGTGAATACCCGGATTCTGGCCTACTCTGCCAAGTATGCGTCCAGTTATTACGGTCCGTTCCGGGATGCGGTCGGCTCGGCTGCCAACCTTGGCAAGGGTAACAAAGCCACCTATCAGATGGATCCGGCCAACAGTGATGAGGCCATTCATGAGGTGGCCATGGATCTGGCTGAAGGCGCCGATATGGTGATGATCAAGCCGGGCATGCCCTATCTGGATATCGTGCGCCGGGTGAAAACCGAACTGCAGGTGCCAACGTTTGTGTACCAGGTCAGTGGCGAATACGCCATGCATATGGCCGCAGCTCAAAACGGCTGGCTGGATGGCGACGCGGTCATGATGGAGAGCCTGATGGCCATGCGCCGTGCCGGTGCCGATGGCATTCTGACCTATTTCGCCGTGCGCGCCGCCAGACTGATGCGGGAACGACAGCGATCATAAGCGGGCAGCGGCTGGTGGCCGAAGCCCGCCTCAACGATGGATATAAAGAGCAATGACAAGCGAAACCGTGACAGAGACAGGCAGTGAACAGAGCGTCCCGGCGCCGGTGGATCTTCCTCCCGTTGGTGAGGAAGTGAATCTGGATGCCAGCGAGAACTACTTCAACCGCGAACTGAGCCAGCTGCAGTTCAATTACCGGGTGTTGAAGCAGGCGCTGGATACCACGCATCCTCTGATCAATCGTCTGATCTTCTGCTGCATTTTCAGCAGTAACATGGATGAGTTCTTTGAAATCCGGGTGGCGGGCCTGCGCCAGCAGATGAAGTATGGCCGCGAAACGGTGGGTGTCGACGGCATGTTGCCGGAACAGGTGTTGGCGGAGATCAGCCGCGTTGCCCACGACTATATCCACGAACAGTACGATATTCTCAATAATGTCCTGATTCCGGAGCTGGAGCAGGAGAACATCCACTTTGTCCGGCGCCGCGAGTGGACACCGGCCCAGGCCGAGTGGGTGCGCAATTACTTTGACGAGGAAATTCTGCCGGTGGTCAGCCCGATCGGGCTGGACCCATCACACCCGTTCCCCCGCCTGGTGAACAAGAGCCTGAACTTCATCGTTGAGCTGGACGGCAAGGATGCCTTTGGTCGTGAGACCGGGATGGCGATTGTGCCCGCGCCCCGCTCCCTGCCGCGCCTGGTGCGCTTGCCGGATGAGGTGTGCGAGGGTGGTGACAACCTGGTGTTTCTGTCGTCCATGATTCACGCCCATGCTGATGAGCTGTTTCCGGGTATGGAGGTGAAGGGCTGTTATCAGTTCCGGCTGACCCGGAACGCGGACCTTGAGCTTGAAGACGATCTGGAAGACCTGGCGTCGGCCCTGCGCGGCGAGCTGCTAAGCCGTCGGTTTGGCGATGGCGTTCGCCTTGAGGTGGCGGATAACTGCCCAGAAGAGCTGGTGCAGTTCCTGCTTCGGGAATTCGGTCTGACCGAGCGGGATCTCTACCAGGTCCACGGCCCGGTAAACCTGACTCGATTGATGGCGGTGGGTGGCCTGGTGGACCGGCCAGACCTGACCTATTCCAGCTTCTCGCCGTCGATTCCTCGCCAGATTCGTAGCAAGGAATCCATGTTCGATGCCATTCGCAAACGGCCCCTGCTGCTGTTACATCCCTATGAAAACTTCAGCCCGGTGGTGGATCTGCTGCGCCAGGCAGCCAAGGATCCACAGGTGCTGGCCATTCGCCAGACGCTTTATCGCACCGGTGCCGACTCGGAAATTGTTGAGGCCCTGGCCGATGCCGCGCGTCGAGGCAAGGAAGTGACGGCGGTTATCGAGCTGCGAGCCCGTTTCAGTGAGGCCGAGAACCTGGAGCTGGCCAGTCGGCTGCAGGAAGCCGGCGTGATCGTGGTTTACGGTGTGGTCGGGTACAAAACCCACGCCAAGATGATCCTGATTGTCCGCCGGGAAGAAGGCCGCTTGCGGCGCTACGTGCATCTGGGCACCGGTAATTACCATGCCGGGAACGCACGCCTGTACACCGACTACAGTTTCATGACCTGTGACGAGTCCATCGGCGACGACGTCAACAAGCTGTTCCAGCAGTTAACCGGCATGGGCAAGGCGTTGAAGATCAAAAAGCTGTTTCATGCGCCGTTTACCTTGCACAACCGTCTGATCAGTCTGATCGAACGAGAGGCCAGCTATGGTGAGCAGGGGCGGATTATCTTCAAGTTCAATGCCCTGACCGAGCCGCAGATGATCAAGGCCCTGTATCGGGCCTCCCAGGCCGGGGTCAAGATTGATCTGGTCATCCGTGGCATCTGCTGCCTGCGTCCGGAAGTGCCGGGACTCTCGGACAATATCCGGGTGCGCTCGGTGATCGGCCGCTTCCTGGAGCACACGCGGGTGTACTATTTCGGTAATAGTGGCCGGCCCGAGGTGTATTGTTCCAGTGCTGATGGCATGGAGCGCAATCTTCTGCACCGGGTCGAAACCGCGTTCCCGGTTGAGGAGCCCGCGCTGATTGCACGCCTGCGGGAAGATCTGGATACCTATCTGGCGGACAATTGCCAGGCCTGGGTGTTGCAGCCCGATGGCAGTTACATTCAGAATCAGCCCGGGGAAGGCGAAGAGCGACTGGCATCACAGCTGGTCCTGCTGGAGCGTCTGACCGGCAAACCCAACTGAGGCCGGTGGGCCGGCACCGAAATAATCACAGGACGGATACCTTGAAACTGAAAAAATGGACGCTGGCCGGTCTGGCCGTACTGCTGGTGGCTGGCGGTGCTCCCTGGGGTGTGGGCTATGTCACCGAGCAGCACTGGCGTGAAGCAACACTGGAAGTAAACCGGGCCCAGCCCTTTCTGAATCTTGAGACCGAGCAGTATCGTCGTGGTGTGCTTGGTTCCGAGGTATCCGCTACCGTGACCCTGAGAGATCCTGAGACCGGTGATTCTCACACCATAGCCATCGAAATCCAGGTGTCCCATGGCGTCACCGGCAGCCTGATGGATTTTCGCCCGCGCCAGGGGTGGCAGCCAGAGGGTGCTGACTGGTTTCCGGACGATGAGCCCAGTCTGACGCTGGAAACCCGGCTCTGGGGCAGCGCCACGCTTGAGCTGACAGCACCGGTGATGGACATTGATAACCCGGAGCGGGAAACCTCCCTCAAGAGCAGTGGCGGTCTGGTGCGGATTGATGTTGGGCGTCTTGGTGAAGCGGCAGACTTGCTGGTGGTCTGGCCGGCTATCCGCCTCAGTGATTCGGAAATGGATGTGACGATCGATAACGTCCATATGGAACAGAGCATGGAATGGCTGGTGGGGGATATCTGGACCGGCGCTGGCGTGATGACCGTGGATAACCTGACCTTGCAGGGGGCTCAGGCTCCCGCAATGACCTTGGCCGGGATGTCGCTTGAAAGCGCCAGTGATGCCCGCCAGAACGGCGAGCGCCTGGACTCGCAGGTTACCCTGTCGCTGGAATCGGCCGCTCTGGCGGATCAGGCCTTTGGGCCGCATCGGCTGGAGGTGGCGCTGGAGAACCTGGATGTGGCCAGTTGGAATGACTTCAGTGGCGCCATGGCGGATATGCAGGCACTGGCTTTGACCGCCGGAGACGACCCGAGGGCCGCGTTTGAACAACAGATGGCGGTGATGCAGCGTTTTAACGAAGCGCTCCGCAGTCTTGCTGCCGAAGGATTTTCCATGGGGATCCGGGAGCTCAGTCTGGCAACGCCTGAAGGGGAAGTTACCGGCTCACTGGACATCAGCCATCCGGAGCTCTCCGATCAGCAGCGTGACAACATGTTGATGGTCATGCAGGCGCTGACCGGGAGTGTGAATTTCAGCATGCCGGTTGCCCTTGCGGAAGACTATCCCGCCGTGCGTATGCAGGTGGCGCCATTGATCAAACAGGGCCTGCTGGTTCAGAACGGTGAGCGCCTGGTCATGGATGGCCGGATGGAGGATCTGGTACTCACCGTAAACGACGTGGAAATCCCCCTGCCTCCGCTGCTCTGAATCTCAACGACCCGCCAGCTGCTGGTACTTCGCCATCAGCTGCGCTTCGGTGATCATCAACGCCCTTCGGATTTTCCTCAGGATTCGCTGAACTTCTGTTGCAGGGCTTCTGCCACAGCCGGGTCTACAAACTCGGAAATGTCCCCGCCCAGCGAGGCAATTTCGCGAATCAGGGTGGAGGAGATGTAAGAGAGGTGGTTGGCGGGAGTCAGGAACACGCTCTCAACTTCCGGCGCCAGTCGGCGGTTCATGTCGGCAAGCTGGAATTCATATTCAAAGTCAGAAACCGCGCGCAGTCCCCGCAGGATAACGGAGGCGTTTTGCTCGCGCACGAAGTCGGCGAGCAGGTTGCTGAAACCGGTGACGCTGACGTTGGGGAGGTGTGCGGTGGCCTTGCGGACCAGTTCGCAGCGTTCTTCAAGATTGAGAAGTGGCTGCTTTTTCGGGTTGTAGGCGACGGCGACGACAATTTCATCGAACATGCGGCCGGCCCGTTCGATGAGGTCGGTGTGGCCGTTGGTGATGGGGTCGAAGGTGCCGGGATAGATGACTTTGGGCATGCACAGCTCCTTTTGTTGGTGAGCCGTAGGATAGCAGGAACCGTTTACATGCTGTAGTCCGCGTGGTGTACCGGGCCTTTTGCGAATGGTGCCTTGTTTAGGTGCTGGCGCCGGTCGGGGGTGGCCTCCCGGGAGACGCTACGAGCACTTCCCTGTGAGCTTCTTTCGGGCCGTCCATGGCCCTCAAGACTCCCGGGAGGCCACCCCCGACCAACGCTACTCAACTGAGTGCAGGTCTCCCCGGAATCTCTGGGAGTTTTCCGCGTTTTCATCTTATTGCAGGAGCGAAGGCTAGCCTTGCTTTCTTAGCTTCTGCGCCAACCGGTTGCTGTTTCTCGCCGCCAGTGCATACACCGACAACTGCGGGTTGGCGCCGATACTGGTGGGGAAGATGGAGGCATCGTGGATGTTCAGGTTGGCGATGTGGTGATGCTCACCGAAACTGTTCACTACCGAGGTTTTCGGGTCAGTGCCCATGCTGCAGCCGCCCATCTGGTGCGCGGTGAACAGGCGGGCGCGGTGGGGTTTCATGGGCAGGTTGTTGATGGCGTCTCTGGCCTGGTTCCAGCTGGTGTACCAGTCAGAGTCCAGGTGCATGGCCTGGACGGCTTCGGCGCCGGCGGCGAACTGGATTTCGGCCATGGTGAGGTAGGCCTTGCGCAAGCCTTGCCAGAGGTAGTCGGTGATCGGGTAGTCCAGTACCGGGCTGCCGTCGTCTCTGAGTGACACTGTGCCGCCCGGGCTGTCCGGGTGGAAGCCGTCGCGCAGCAGGGCGATGACCGATTGCATCCAGGGCAGCTGGCCCAGGTTGTCTCGCTGTGGCTGGCCGTGGCCGGGTACCACGCCGGCTGCCATGGCCGGGTGCAGGGGCGGTACTTCCAGTTTGTAACCTGCCGGGCCGTCGGTGCCTGCCTTGAAGTTAAATTCGTCCGAGTAGATGGACTGGGGAGCGCCGTAGAACGGGTCGATTTTCGCCGGCATGCGGGCGACGGTGGCGTTGACCGGATGGATGAAGGATCGCTTGCCCACGCGCTGGTAAGGGTCGGGCAACTGCGAGCGAAGCAGCAGGCCGGGGGAGCCAATGGCGCTGGCGGCGACCACGAATTGCCGGGCTTTCAGGGTGATCGTGACGCCGGATGGGGTGGCGCCGTCCGGGCCCATGGCGGAGGCGAGCAGGTGGTCGATCCGGTCCTGACTCATCACCAGGCGTTCCGCCCGCAGACCGTGGAAGAGCTGTGCTTTGTGATCCAGTGCGCCCGGGATGGTGGTGAGTAGTGCCCCCTGTTTGGCGTTGGTGGGGCAGCCTACGCCGCAGTAACCGCTGTTCCAGCAGCCTTTGACGTTTCTTGGGATTACCTGCCAGGAGTAGCCGAGTTTTTCGCAGCCCTGGCGCAGGATGTCGTTGTTCAGGTTGGGTGGGGTTTCCCAGGGCGCCATGTTGTGGCGCTGCTCACGGCCCTCAAACCATGGGGCCATGGCGTCCGGTGCCAGTCCTTCGAGGCCGAGCTCCTGGCTCCAGTAGGTGAGCGTTTCGTCCGGGGTGCGGAAGCTGCTGGTCCAGTTTACCGTGGTGGAGCCTCCGACACAGCGGCCCTGCAAAATCGCGATGGCGCCATCGGCGGTGACCCGGCTCATGCCTTCCTGGTACAGATTGGCGTAGGACGTCAGCTCGTCCATCTTGAAGTCTTTCTGATAATACAGTCGACCCTCTTCCACCAGAATAACCGACAGCCCCTGACGGGCCAGGATCTCCGCGGTTGTGCCGCCCCCGGCACCGGTGCCGATAACCACAACATCCGCCTCTACCGTGCGGTTTTCGCTCAGTTTGCTGGCGTCGGTCACATTCCAGCCGGCAGCCAGTCCCCGGGCAATGGGATCGTTCATGGACATACTTCGCTCCTTAATACGATGGGTATCCGGGGTTTATCAAGCGGCAGGATTGAACTGTGGCAAGGCATCCACCATCCAGGCGGGAGGCCCCGGGTAACCAGACAGGTGCCAGTGGTCTTCATGCCCATAGAAGGCGACGTTGCTGATCTTGGTCAGGGCAATGTAGCCGTTATTCAAAAGTCCGATCCGACTGTCGCGCCAGCGCCGCAGAAACGCGTCGGCATCGGCGGTACTGACCGAGGGCCAGTCTGACCATACCCGCGCCAGGGCGATCCGGGTGGGGGCAAAGTTAAGCAGATCAAAGAGCTTGCGCAGCTCCTGCTGATTCGCCGGGCCGAACTTCACAATGCCCTGGTCGATCCGTTCAATCGTTCCGGCAATGGCAAAGCGACGCTGGTTGGGTTCCTCCGGCAGAGCTCCGGCAAACATGGCGGGCAACAGGGCCTCGAACAGGGCGATGTCATCCCGGCTCAGAAACTGGAACTGGTAGCGGGCGTCCATGCGGCTGTCGACCGCACTGACCCGGCCTGCGGGGGCCGTAGCACAGCCGGTTAGCCCGGCAGAGAGGCTGACGGTGCTCAGGAACACCGCGCCCCCTAAACCGGTTTTGAGGAAACTGCGGCGGTCCAGAGAGGATGCGTTGGGCGAGCTGTCTGTCGAAACTGGGTCTGTCATCTGATTGTTGGCCGTTTTGTTATCTTTATTTTGCGCGTTGCGAAACGTTTGATCGCCGGTGGGAGGGAGGTCTTTCCGGGACTGTGCAAAACAGGGATGTTTTGCTCAAGCCTACAGGGAAGTATTTACGGCGTGTCCCGGAAAGACCTCCCTCCCGCCGGCCTGCACCCAGTCCGAAGGCTGGGGCTGGAGAGAAGTGGTGTTCTCTGATTAACGAATAAACAGCTTATACACCAACCGATGCGCCGCCGTACCATGGGGCGCATACACGTATTTGCCGCTGTTGAACTTCTGCTTGGTGAAAATCGCCCGGTGATGGGAGAAGGTCAGGAAGCCTTCCTTGCCGTGATAGTGCCCCATACCGGAATCACCAATCCCGCCGAACGGCAGGTCGTCCTGGGCCACGTGCATCAGGGCATCATTGATGCACATGCCGCCGGAATGGGTGTTGTCCACCACATGCTGCTGGTGCGACTTGTCGTAGCCAAAGAAATACAGTGCCAGCGGCCGTGGCCGGTCATTGATGTAATGGATCGCCTCGTCCAGACTGCCGTAACTGATGATCGGCAGGATCGGGCCGAAAATCTCGTCCTGCATCACCTTCATGTCCGGCGTGGTCTTCAGCACCAGTGTCAGCGGAATCTTCCGGGTACCGTCCTTCATGTTCTCGTTGGCGGGATTGATCTCCACCAGTTCCGCGCCTTTGGCCCGGGCATCCTCAAGATAGCCCTGCAAGCGATGGTGTTGGCGCTCATTGATGATGGCCGTGTAGTCGTCGTTATCCCGCAGGCTGGGGTACATCTCGGCGAACCGTGCCCGGAATTCATCTACGAACGCCTGCACCCGGTCGGCGGGGCAGAGCACATAGTCCGGTGCCACACAGGTCTGGCCGGCATTGAAGGCTTTGCCGAAGGCGATACGCTGGGCCGCATCTTCCATCGGCACATCCGGCGAAACAATGGCCGGGGATTTGCCGCCGAGCTCAAGGGTTACCGGGGTCAGGTTTTCGGCTGCCGCGCGCATCACCAGCTTGCCCACCGAAGTAGAACCGGTAAACAGCAGGTGATCGAAAGGCCGTTGGGAGAAATCAGCAGCCACATCGGCCTCGCCAGTGATCACCGACACCAGATCCTCCGGGAACATCGACTCGATGATCTCTTTGAATAGGGCCGACGTGTGCGGAGTGAATTCCGACATCTTGATCATGGTGCGGTTGCCGGCCGCCAGGGAAGCGACCAGTGGACCGACCGCCAGATACAGAGGGTAATTCCAGGGCACGATGACGCCTACAACCCCTTTGGGCTGGTAGTAAACCTTGTTGCTGGCGGGCTGGAACAGAACCGAAACATGGCGTTTGGAGGGCTTCATCCAGTCGCCGAGATTCTTCAGCGTGTAATTGATGCCCTGAATAGACGGCATGACTTCGGCAATCAGGGATTCGTCTTTGGAGCGACAGCTGAAATCCCGATCGATGGCCTCGACCAGGCGATCCTGATGGGCCAGTAGCGCCCGTTTCAGACGCTTGAGGTTCTCTTTGCGCTCGGTCAGGGACGGCATCGGGTTGTTGCGGAAGGCCTTCTTCTGGTCCTCAAAGACGCGATGCGTGTGCTGGATCTGCTTCTTGCTCTCTGTGAGCTGGACGACGGTGGCACCCATGGTTTTCTCCCCCTGACTGCCTGGAGCGACAGGCGCTGGCAGTCGGTTATTGTCGTTGGCCAAAATCTGTGCGATTTGCGCTTGAGGCTATTATTAGAGTATATACTCTAGGCAGTCAAGAAAGCCGGATGGCTCTTTAGGCCATCCGTGACACTGATAACAACAAACACCGGCATGACGATGAAAACCAGAGACAAGATACTGTTATCCAGCCTGGAGCTGTTTAATGACAAGGGTGAGCGCAACATCACCACCAATCACATTGCCGCGCACCTGGCGATATCGCCGGGTAATCTGTATTACCACTTCCGCAACAAGTCCGACATCATCTACGAGATTTTCCAGGAATATGAAAAGCTGGTGGACTACTACCTGGATATTCCGGAAGACCGACCGATCACCCTGGAGGATATGACCTTCTATCTGGAGTCGGTGTTTGACGGCCTCTGGAGCTATCGCTTCTTCCACCGGGATCTGGAATACCTGCTCGACAGTGACCCGCGGCTGCGCCGGGACTACCGGGAGTTTACCAATCGCTGTCTGGCGGCCATCAACCGGATTTTCGCAAAGCTGGCGGATGCCGGCATTATCCAGCCTCAGCCGGAGGATCTGCGTTCGGCCATGTCACTGAATGTCTGGCTGGTGATTACCAACTGGATGGCGTTTCTGAAGACGGCTCATGCGGCCGAGGAGCCTGCCAGTCTGTCCCTGACCGAGTTAAAACAGGGGATCTATCAGGTGCTGACACTGGAAGTGCCCTATCTCACGCCGGAGTATCGTGAGCGGGTGCTGGCATTGCGAGAAAAATACCGTCCTACCTTGCCTGAAGCCCAGGGTGTTTCTGGCGTTGAGGCATGAGCCTGGCTGGCCTGGTCAAAGTTTGATCTGAAATTGAACTTTTTGAATGCGGCGCAGTCACAGCTAATGACGTTGGGAACCGGACACTCCCTGCGTCTCCTGAGTGAGTTCTCAGGTTTTCGGCCTCTGTTGTTGCAGAGGCACATAGCACGTCGCAAACCCTGACGTTTTCACCGGCCTGTCTTCTTCAGGCCGGCTTTTTATGCCTCAACCGGCGCCTGTTCCGAGGCTTCCAGCCAGTGGGTCAGCGCTTCCCGGCACTCGTCGACTCCGCGCTTGGAGGTGGCGGAGAACATGATGAGGTGCTCCACACATTGATATTCCTTCAGCGTTTTCGCGATACCCAGCATGGCGGTTTTTGCCTGACCAAACTTCAGTTTGTCGGCCTTCGTGGCCAGAATCATGAGCGGAAGGTGGTTATGTTCACACCATTCCACCATCATCTGGTCGAAATCGGTGAGCGGGTGCCGGATGTCCATCACCAGAACCAGACCACGCAGGCAGCGGCGATCATTCAGGTAATGGCCGAGATGCTGTTGCCAGTCGTCTTTCATGTCCCGGGACACTTTCGCATAGCCGTAACCGGGCAGGTCGACCAGACGGGCATGTTCCCGATTCAGGCTGAAAAAGTTGATCAGCCGGGTCCGGCCGGGGGTTTTACTGGTGCGAGCCAGTTTGCCATTGGCGGTGATGGCGTTCAGGGCGCTGGATTTGCCCGCATTGGAGCGGCCGGCAAAGGCAACTTCGGCGCCATGGTCGGGGGGGCATTCGTCCAGTTTGGAGGCGCTGATGAGAAAACGGGCGCTGTTGAACGAGAGGCTTTTTTGAGTCAGATCAGGGTCCACGACGGTTGGTGTTCCTTTGGATTTCAGTTATCGGCGATTAATGTATAATGCTACACCAATTTCCGGCGGGACGCCTCGCGTTGCCGCTGTATGCCCCGGTTTTGCACCTGACGACCCAGTGCCTGCCGGCTGCACAACGAAGAATACTTTCAAGATGCAAAGATGAGAGAAGCGGAGCGAGCATGAAAAGACTGATCGCAGGAGTTGTTCTCGGAGTTGGCCTTACAGCGATGGCTCACGGGGCAGGAGATCCGGCAGCGGGTGAACAGAACGCAGCAGTGTGTGCGGGCTGTCATGGTCAGGGCGGAGCCAAGCCGGTAATGGCTGTGTATCCAAAACTGTCCGGTCTGGGCGAGAAATATCTGTACAACCAGCTGGTTGACATCAAATCCGGGGATCGTGCCATTCCTGAAATGACGGGCCTGCTCAACGCCATGTCCGATCAGGATTTGCAGGATCTGGCTGCCTACTTCAACAGCCAGGAAATGGTTGTTGGTCAGGCCAATCCGGATCTGGTTGAGCAGGGTCAGGCACTGTACCGCGGCGGCAATATGGCCTCCGGTGTACCGGCCTGTTCCGGTTGCCATAACCCCTCCGGCATTGGCAACGAGCCGGCAGGTTACCCTGCCTTGGGCGGACAGACTGCAGAATATGTTATCAAGCAGTTGAAAGCTTACCGGGCGGGTGAGCGCGCCGGAGGCGCGAATGCCGGCATCATGATGGATGTTGCCTCCAAGCTGACAGACGCTGAGATTGAGGCGGTCGCCAGCTACGTATCCGGCCTGAACTGATCGACAGCCGTCAGTTACGACTGAAAACCCCGCCTCGGCGGGGTTTTTGGTATCCGGTATTCATAATACCTAACCGTTCGGTAACGCATTCCTTTGGCCCTCCGGTGGAACTTTTTCGCATCCCTGGGTCATAATCCCCGTTAAAATTCATTGATGGCTCGGAGATTCCCGATGATCAGAACCCTGACGTCTTCCGCCGTTCTGGCGCTTTCACTGTTGTCTGCTGCTTCCCTAGTCAATGCCCAGCCCTGGGTGGCCGGAGAACACTACCGGGTACTGGATAATCCGGTAAGAACGGCATCGGATAACGGTGTCGAAGTGGCGGAAGTCTTCTGGTACGGCTGTCCGCACTGCTACAACTTCAAGCCGCTGGCTGAAGCCTGGGAAGCGGAGGCTCCGGACTACATCAACTATGTGAAGCTGCCGGCGGCACTGGGTCGCAGCTGGGAGCCGCATGCCTACGCATTCTATGCCCTTGAGGCCATGGGCGAGCTGGACAAGGTGCATGACGCGCTGTTCGATGCCCTGGCCGGAGAGCGCCGTCCCCTCAATACCCCGGAAGCTCTGGCTGATTTTGTTGCCGGGTATGGCGTGAACGCCGAGAAGTTTCTGGAAAACTACAACAGTTTCGGGGTGCGTGCCAGAGTGCAGCAGGCCCAGGCCAAGATTCGTGGCGCGCGCATTACCGGTACACCGACTATGCTGGTTGATGGCAAGTACGTGGTAAGTGCCTCCATGGCGGGTAGTCACGAAAACACCCTGAAGGTGGTCGAGTATCTGGCGGAAAAAGAGCGCAGCGGGTCTGAGTAAGGCGCCATGCGGTTCGCCGGGCGCTGGATGGGCTGACCGGAGAAGCGGCTGATAATGTACAAGCGAATCCGTAACCAGCTGAACGGTATACTCAGAAACCAGGAAAGCTCCCGGGGCACTTGTTCCGGGAGCGAGCATGTGCCGGAGTTTGAAGCTCACCGGCACATCCGGCTACTGACTTTCAATATTCAGGTTGGTATCAACACTTCGTCCTATCACCATTACCTGACCCGCAGCTGGCAGCATTTTCTGCCCAATCGCCGGCGCTACGAAAACCTGGATCGGATTGCCACCCTGCTCAGCCAGTATGATGTGGTTGCCCTGCAGGAGTGTGATGGCGGCAGTCTCCGCAGTGGTTACATCAATCAGGTGCAATACCTGGCCGAGGCGGCCGGGATTCCTTACTGGTACCAGCAATTAAATCGCAACCTCGGCCAGATTGCCCAGCACAGTAATGGCCTGTTGAGCCGTTTCCGCCCGCTGGATGTCACTGAACACAAGTTGCCGGGACTGATTCCCGGGCGTGGCGCCATCATTGCGCGCTACGGGGATGAGGAAGACCCGCTGGTACTGGTGCTGATGCATCTCTCTCTCAGCAAGTCGGCCCAGCAGAAGCAGCTTGGATTTATCCGCGAGCAGATTGCGAGCTATCGGCATGTGGTGCTGATGGGGGACATGAATGCCCATGCAGAGCAGTTGCTGACACGAACACCGCTGAAAGAAACCGATCTGATTCCGCTGCCCGACACCGCGCACAGCTTCCCGAGCTGGCGCCCGGAAAAGGCGCTTGACCATATTCTTGTCAGTCCCTCTCTGGAAATCCGGCGCTCTGAAGTGGTGAGCTATCCGGTTTCCGACCACCTTCCCATTGCCATGGATGTGGCGCTGCCCAAAGGCTATCTGGAAACATTCTGAGTCTTGTCTGATGCGTCCAGGCAATAAAAAACCCGGCAGATGCCGGGTTTTTTGTGGAGGCAGGATCAATTACTTGATCTTGGCTTCCTTGTACGCAACGTGCTTACGGACAACCGGATCGTACTTTTTGATCTCGATTTTTTCCGGAGTGTTACGCTTGTTCTTTTTGGTCGTGTAGAAGTGACCAGTGCCTGCTGAAGATACCAGCTTGATTTTCTCGCGCATG
>NZ_DIHV01000117.1:0-11908 GCF_002420325.1 Marinobacter sp. UBA5687 | reverse complement strand
CCGCGCTCGATCATATCCACCATCTTCTTGTGGGCCGCATCACGGCCGGTCAGCATCTTGCCAGACAGCAGAACGGTTTCACCCGGTTGCCAGTCTTTCACGTCTTCCGGAGTTACAGTGTCCAGATTCACACGGCGAACATTCTCGCCTACTTCCCAGGTGATTTCCGGCCAGTCGTCCAGGCTCGGCGGGGTCTGCAGGGACGGGCCCGTACCATCCAGCACAAAGTGTGCGTGGCGGGTTGCTGCGCAGTTCGGGATGATCGCCACCGGCTTGTTGGCCGCGTGGGTGGGGTAATCCTTGACTTTTACATCCAGAACGGTGGTCAGGCCACCCAGCCCCTGAGCGCCGATGCCCAGCTCGTTCACCTTCTCGAACAGCTCCAGGCGCAATTCCTCGGCACGATTGGAGGCACCGCGGGCCTGCAGATCGTGAATATCGATCGGATCCAACAGAGCCTCTTTCGCCAGCTCCATCGCCTTCTCAGCGGTACCACCAATACCAATACCCAGCATGCCAGGCGGACACCAGCCGGCACCCATCTGCGGCACCATCTTCAACACCCAGTCCACGACCGAGTCGGACGGGTTCAGCATGGCAAACTTGGACTTGGCTTCAGAGCCACCGCCCTTGGCTGCCACGTGCACGTCTACGGTGTTACCGGGCACCATCTTGTAGTGAATGATGGCCGGGGTGTTGTCCTTGGTATTCTGGCGCTTGCCGTCAGGATCAGCCAGCACAGAGGCGCGCAGCACGTTGTCCGGATGGGTGTAGGCGCGGCGTACACCTTCGTTGATCACATCGTCCAGCGCCATGTCGCACTCGAACTTCACGTCCATACCGATGTTAACGAACACGGTGACGATACCGGTGTCCTGACAGATCGGACGGTGGCCCTGGGCACACATACGGGAGTTAATCAGAATCTGGGCCATGGCATCCTTGGCCGCCTGGGACTCTTCCTTCTGGTAGGCCTCGTACACGGCCTGAATGAAATCCTTCGGGTGATAATAGGAAATGAACTGCAGCGCATCGGCTACGCTTTCGATCAGGTCGTCCTGGCGGATCACGGTGGTCATAGTGGCCTCATCAGCTTTCTGATTATCGGAAGTATGCGGAGCCACCAAAGCAGCCCCCTGCTTATATAAGGAAGCGAGAGTTTACCAGAAATTCGACACAGCGGTTGATGCGACAGAAGGCGCAAATGCTATGTACGCCAACGAAAATAGCTATGACGGTAAAACCAATTCGCAACAATTTGTTAAAACAGGCATTACCCGGCCACTGGAACTCGACAAACCGCGGACCGACCACTATTTTTGATTGAGGGCCACTCCAAGGGTGCGAGGAGGGTTTCCAGACGCAGAATCACACTTTTGGCTGATCAACACTTGCTACTCTGTCGCTATAGTCGAAGCTACAGAAATTGGCTTTTAAGTGCTGGCTACAATTTCAGACAACCAACAAATCAGAAAAGGCTGTGCGCGGAATCCTGGGGCCGACCGGTTCCGTCAACGCCGGATATAACGACACAACAACAGGAAAAGGTTCCACCCATGTTCAAGAAAACTCTAATAAGTCTTGCCGTGGCTTCTTCCCTTGGGTTGACGGGCTGTTTCAGTGGCTCTAACAGTGGGGGTAATGATAATCCCAAGCCGCAGTATTCTGCTGATTCACTTGGAAAAACCTACCCCATCTTTAACCCTGCGAAGGGCCAGTTGCCTCTGCCCAACGATTTGATTTTTGACTCCACGCAGAAAGACGGAACCTTTGGTGTTGATGACACTACTCCGCCGGTTACCACAGCGCTAAATGAGCTGTCCGGTGCTTCTACCATTGCCCCTGCTGTAATTCAGACCAGCGGGCAGCTTGATGCGTCAACCGTTATTGCCGGAAAAACAGTTCACCTCATTGAATTGGCTTACGCCAGCGGCGACCCGGTACGGGCGCTGTCTGCTGGCGAGCCACCAACTCTCGAACTCGCAATCAGCGGCCCCCAGAACATGCCGAAGATTCGCGCAGACGTTGAATCTCTCGACGGCAATTCGGCCATTCGAATCCTGCCGCTCGAACCCCTGAACCCGCAGAAGCGCTACGTGGTTCTTGTCACGACAGGGGTCAAGGACATCAATGGCGATTCGATCATTCAGGATCCGCTGTATACGAACATCACCGGCGAGGGAACAGAGGATGACCCCGGCAAAGGGCTCGTCAACGGGGCTCTTCTGCCTGTCAGAACTCTCGTTAACAACCTTTGGGAGCCAATCGCTACCAACTACATCAAGGCGCTGGGTGGCTCGCTGAATGAAAGCGAGATAGCTCTGACCTACAGCTTCACAACGTCAAATGATGCGAAAGTACTGCAATACATTGCTGAGCCGGCGGCCTGGTTCGCGGATCAGATCACTACGTTCGTACGCACCAGTGCGGTGACGGCCGCTCGTCAAGGGGGCGCCTCCGCATACGCGGATCTTGCAGCCGCTGCGGACGCTGCCGTCGCACAGTTCCCACAATCGCTTCCCGAGAATCCGGCCTCGCCTCTGAACGCCGTATTCGCGCCCACTGGGCCCTGCCCGATCGCAGGCGCCGGGGATCTGGGCTCAGGAGCCATCGACTGCCTGGCAACCTCCCTCGCATCGCAGTTCCGGGAGGAGCTCCCAACACCGTTGCCTGGTGTTAACCGTAACGTATTCGATGGCGCCGGCTTTACGGATGCGATCACCATCGACAACGGCACCATTCAGCCTGTTGGCCTGGTATCAGCAGTTGCTGGAAGCATTCCCGGAGCTTCCGGTGTGCTGGCCGTTCAGGGCAGCATCTCGCTCCCCTACTATCTGGGCAATACTCCCGCGGGCATCGCAGGCGGCAACGCAGTGAACTGGGTTGCAGACCAACCCCTGGCCGAATCTCTGAATACCACCTTCTCGGCGCTTGGCCTGAGCCTGCCGCAGGCCGATGCTTCCGTATCGACAGCGGTCAACTACATCTTCCCTTTCCCGCTGGAACAGAGCACTCAGGAAGTCCCGATGCTCGTTCTATACCCGAACAGCGGCAACGAACGCGGTGTGGTCATGTACCAGCACGGCATCACCACGGATCGTAGCGCAGCCCTGACCTTTGGCACGGCGTTGGCGGCTCAGGGTTACGTTGT
Organism: Marinobacter sp. UBA5687; assembly: GCF_002420325.1. Taxonomy (NCBI): domain Bacteria; kingdom Pseudomonadati; phylum Pseudomonadota; class Gammaproteobacteria; order Pseudomonadales; family Marinobacteraceae; genus Marinobacter; species Marinobacter sp. UBA5687. The sequence continues at coordinate 8,757 of NZ_DIHV01000117.1, read as the reverse complement.
AGTCGCTATCGACCAGCCACTGCATGGCATCACGCCATTCTCCGAGGAGGCTCAGCTCGAGCTGGCAGGTGACCTGCTGGCAGCCGGCGGAGCTCCGGAAGCGGCAATTCCCGTATATGCCCCGGTCGTTGTAGCGGGCGATACTACACGTCTCGTTAACGAGCTGGGCTTGTCTGCAGCAACCGCTCAGTCGCTCGTCAACACCGTAGCGAATGCTGGCAGTACCATCCCCGGCCTCGCGCCGGATACGTTTGAACGCCATTACGGCCTGTACGCCACCCCCGCAGGCACACCGGCGCCAATGGTTTTCGATCCAGCTAACGCCGCCGGTACCGATGGCTCCGGCAGCTTCTTCATCAACCTCCAGAATTTCCTGGCTGGCAGGGACAATATCCGTCAGAGCGTTGTTGACCAGTTGAACCTTCGCGCCACCCTGGCCGGCAGTCCGGCGGCAGGTCGTGCAGGCATGACGCTTCAGAAACCGGCGGCAGCGGGCGGAGATGACGGCACGCTGACCATCGACATCAACGATCCGGTCTACTTTGTTGGCCACTCGCTCGGCACCATCACCGGTATGCCGTTCCTGGCTGCCGCCAACGAGGATCAGATCGCGGATACCATCTTCACCGCACCTGACGGCAGCAGCTCATTGCCATCAGCGTTCAACAATATCCAGTCTGCCAGCCTGCTGACGCCGGGCGGTGGCGTGGTTCGACTGCTGGAGAACTCACCGTCGTTCGCGCCTCGCATTCTGTTTGGCCTGCAGCAAGCTGCTGGACTGGAACAAGGCGACGCCAATCTCGAGACGTTCTTTAATATTTTCCAGGCTGCGATCGACTCAGCAGATCCCGTGAACTTCACCGCCTCCCTTGCAGCGGGTGGAACGCCTATCCTGCTGTCAGAGGTTGCTGGAGATACCGTTATCCCGAATGCTGCTGACCAGGAACAGTGGGGTATTGACGCACTGTCCGGTACATTCGGACCAGAAGTTACAGGTCTGCCTGTACCAGTCACCGTGAACAGCTTCAGTGCACCACTGGCCGGCACGAAACCACTGACCATTGGACTCGGCGATGATCTGTTGACAACTTATCAGGCAGGTGATCATGGAACCCCGGTATCGGCTAATAATGATGCCGTATTTGGCGGGATGGTCTGTGAGACACTGGTGACCTTCGGTGTTACTTTGGCGGAACTGCCCGCATTCTGCACCGCGCCCTGATAAACTCAGGCAGGCAGAATGACAAAGGGCTCCCTCAACGGGAGCCCTTTTTTGTCTGTGCCTCTAGCTGAAAACGGAACCAATCTGCTTCTGCAGATTTCCATCTCCTCGATCCCTTTCAACAACCATCCCCCTGGCCTTCAACTGCGGATGCTCTGCCGCCTCCTCAATCGTCAATACCGGCTCTACACAGGCATCCACATCGGCAAACACCTCCCGCCATTCAGCCAGTGAACGCTCCGCGATCTTCTGTTTGATAGCGGCTTTCAACTCCTGCTGATGTTCAGGCTTCTGACTCAGGGCATAGCTTTTCAGTTCGCCCAACCCAAGGGTGTCACACAAGCGCGAAGAGAACTGCGGCTCCAGGCTCCCAACAGACAACCAGCGGCCATCTCTGGTCTGGTAATAGTCGTAGAAGGTGCCACCATTGAGCATGCCGCTTTCGGGCTTCTGAGGCTGTCCGCCTGCCAGGGCAGCAGCACCCGCCATGGCATTCAGGGCGAAGGCGGCATCGGTCATGCTGATGTCGATAAAGGCGCCCTCTCCGGTTTCCTGGCGTTTGATGACCGCAGCGAGGATGCCCATCACGGCGTGATGGGAGCCTCCGGCCACGTCGGCAATCTGAATGCCCATGGGTGGTGGGCCGCTGTCGGCACGACCGCAGTGGCTGGCAACACCGGAAATAGCAAGATAGTTGATATCGTGGCCTGCCCTGTCCTTGTAAGGACCGGTCTGGCCATAGCCCGTAATGGCACAGTAAATCAGCTTGGGATTGATGGCTTTGAGTACCTCATAGCCTATCCCGAGGCGGTCCATGACGCCCGGGCGAAACTGCTCCACCACGATGTCGTAGTCCTGAACCAGCTGCTTGACCCTCTCAACACTCTCGGGCTGCTTCAGGTTCAGTTGCAAGGTTTGCTTGCCGCGACCGAGGTAGGAAAAAGTCGTGCTGAATTTACCATCAAAAGGTGGCATTACCTTGGCCAGATCCACGCGATCCGGAGCTTCAATTCTGAGCACTTCCGCGCCCATATCGGCGAGCATCATGGTGGCGTAGGGTCCGGGCAGCAAGGTACTGAAATCCAGAATTTTCAGGTTAGCGAGCGGGGCTGCCATAAAGCGTCTCCTTGTTTTTGATCGGCGGCAATGACTCTGGCTCATGCTGACGGGTTTTGCAGGCCGGGCCAACTACCGGTTCCTTCATTCCTATTGACCGTTTCTTCCATCTGTTGGCAAATCATGGGCTTGCAATGTTGAGCCGGGTACTTATGATGAAGTTCGTTCTTTCTTCTGGCTGCCTTTATGTCAACACTGACAGTCTCACGACATTTTGTTGAAGCTTCCCTGTCAGGCGCCGAACGCCTGGGCCTGGACAGCCGTGCTTTGCTCCAGGAGGCCGGGATCTCGCCAGATCTTCTTCGCATTGAAATGGCAAGGGTGAGCAGTGATCAGTTCAGCAAGCTGATGCAGGTAATCTGGCAGCGCACCGGCGATGAGTTTATGGGCATGGGGCCACGCCGTGCCCGCTCCGGAACGTTCGCCACCATGTGTGCGTTGGTGGTCGGTTGCCAGACGCTGGAAGAGGTATATCAACAGGCCTTCCGGTTCTCTCGGCTGTTCGAACCGATGGTGTCCATGGAGCTTGAAATCTTCGGTGACCGTGCGCGCCTGGTCACGCGAATTGAAGGCAGCATCCACGACCCGGACTATTTTCTGCGCGAGAGCATTCTGGTGATCTGGCACCGGCTGGGCAGCTGGCTTATTGGCCAGCCCGTGGAACTGGAGAAAGCTGAGTTCGATTACCCGAGGCCAGACCACGGGGACGAATACCGGCACATTTTTCATTGTCCGCTGGCGTTCGAGTCCGACTGTACGGCATTGACCTTCAGCAAACGTTTCCTCTCCGCACCGGTGATTCGGGACAAGCCGGAAATGCGACAATTCCTGAAAACCTCCCCGGCAGACCTGCTGTCACGACCGGATGAGAGCAACACCTGGACCGGTCGTATTCGGGGCCTGATTGGCCGTGACTTCTCCAAACCCATGCCGGATTTCGACTGGATAGCACAAGAGCTGCACACCAGCCCGCAAACCCTCAGGCGCCGCCTGAAGCAGGAGAACACGTCGTTTCAGGAGATCAAGGATCTATTGCGGCGGGATATGGCCATCTACTATCTGGCCCATCCGGAGATGCCCATCAACGATATTGCCGAACGGGTAGGCTTTACCGAACCATCCACTTTCCATCGGGCCTTCAAGAAGTGGACGGGGGTCACCCCGGGCGCCTGGCGGGAAGGCGAACGGGGCGATCTGGTCTGAACACCCGGCCTTACGAACTTCCCTGCTGCAGGTTCCGGATCAAGCGCCCCAGAGTTCGGGCAATGTCCCGGGCCTGATCGCGATTCTCCGCCAACTGGAAAAGCCGGGAGCCGTCCCGCGGATCATAAACCCAGCAGGCTCCGACCACCGGTTCACAATCCCAACGCAACTGAGGATTCACACCGAATACCGACAGAGACAGGGTTCTGCGAACGGTGGTGCCATCGGGATTGCGCTCGATGTCCTGAATACTGATATTGCCATCATCCAGAGCCACCTGGTACTGGCGATCTGCTGGCCTGTCCAGGCGCACCACCGTTTTGTCACGCCGCCAGCCAGCGGTCTCAAGCAGAGTATTCAGATGGATGACCAGAGCCTCCCTGTCCGAGCCTGCCAGATACAGCTGGCGCAGCGTCTTCATATCCTGTTCATTCGCCGGCTCAATCACGGCCACGGGCTCGTTGGCATTGGCCTGCCCTTCGGCCAGAGCGCGAACACTGGCACGGCTGGCCTTCTCTATGTCGGTAATCAGCTTCAGGCTTTGCTGGTAATGCGTGCCCTCTGCCCCGGCCCGGGTAATGTATTGCTCCAGTGCTGAACGTGCCTCATTCAGATGATTGGCCTGCAACATGGCCCGGCCGCGATAGTAGTAATACTCGGCGGGCTTCTCTCCCTCCATGGCCTGAAGGCGGTTCAGGTACTCCCCTGCCTCACTCCAGTTCTCTGCTGCAACGGCTTCTTCGGTCGCCAGCATCAAGCGGCGAATCTCGTGTTCCGGAGCCAATGCCTGGGCGAACCCCGCCTGCAGGGCAAGAACAGAAGACAACACCAGGCCCGCAAATGCCTTGTGACCAGGCAAACGCCTTTTTTTCATGGATGACAACATACCGCTACTCCTGTTGGTCCTCTGCACGGGCTTCCCCGGCGTCCGTAGGCTCCCTGTCGATGGCGGGCGTATCTCCCGGCTCATCGGCGTCTTCAGAATCGACCTCGGCCTGATCCACTATCGACTTGGGCAACTCTTTTTTAACCCTGACCCCCAGCTCCACAAACCGATTGGCCTGGGAAATCAGATTACCACGGCCCCGGGTCAGGGTATTCATGGCATTATCGTAGGTGCCCTGGGCCGTGTGTAACTGGCTTCCCAGCTTTTCCATAGCCTCGACAAACACCCGCAGCTTGTCGTAGACCGCGCCGGCGCGATCGGCAATGCGGCGGGCATTCTGGCTCTGGCGTTCATAACGCCAGATATTCTCAATGGTTCTCAGTGTCGCCAGCAGGGTGGTAGGCGTCACCACAATAATCTTCCGCTCAAATGCTTCTGCGAAGAGATTCTCGTCCTGCTGGAATGCTGCCACAAATGCCGGCTCAATGGGCATGAACAGCAGCACGAAATCGGGAGAATGCAGCCCGTTAAGCTGACTGTAATCTTTCTCGCTCAATGCACGGATGTGATTGCGAACCGCCTCAACATGCTGCTTCAGCGCCGCAGCGCGTTCTTCCTCCTGATCTGCGGTCACCCACTGCTGATAGGCCACCAACGATACTTTGGAATCAATCACCAGATTTCGCTGGTCCGGCAAATGCACGATGACATCGGGCCTCAACAACTGATTATCTTCGTCCCGGTAACTCCCCTGGGTTTCGTACTCGACCCCTTTGCGCAGGCCCGACCGTTCCAGCACCCGCTCCAGGATCAACTCACCCCAGTTGCCCTGAATTTTCTTGTCACCTTTGAGAGCGCGGGTCAGATTGGCGGCTTCTTCGGTAATTTGCCGGTTCAGCTCCTGCAACGATTTTATTTCGCTGCGAAGCGCCTGACGATCCCGGGTTTCCGTGGTGTAGACATCCTCAACCCGTTTGCGGAAATCCTGCAGCTGGTCGCGGAAGGGGTTAAGCAAGGAGTCCAGGCTGGTTTTGGATTGCTGGCTGAAGCGCTCACTTTTCTGCTCGAAAATCCGGTTCGCCAGGTTCTCGAATTCCTGTTTCAGTGCATCTCGATTCTTTTCCAGCAACTCCAGTTTTTCCGAGGCACTACGGCGCTCTTTATCCAGAGTGACCTGCTGCTCGCGTAACTCGACCTTCAACTGGCCTAGCTCTTCTGAGAGCGTTTCAGCCCGCTGCTGGTATTGACTGCTCTCACTTGCCAGTTGCGCAACCCGATCCTGTTTTGCTGTCAACTCCGAGGCCAGAGCCGCCAATCGGTTTTCCAGGGCCGCAGACTGTTGTCGCCAGTGTTCGATGCTCTGCTCCAGCTGCCCGGAGCGGGCTTTCTGCTCCTCGAGTGCGGTCTGCAGATGTTCAACTTCCTGTTCATGCAACGCCCGCACCTGCTCGCTATCTCTCAGCTGCCTGTCCCGGGCGTCCAGTTCCTCGCGCAAGGCAGACTCGGTGGCTCTATCCTGACGCCGACGCCACAGCAGCCAGATCATGCCCGCCAGACACAAGGCGGCACTCGCCACCAGAGCAAGGAACCAACCTGCCAGCCATTCCGGACGTTCAGCCATGGTGAGGGTAAGCGCATCTAGCACCAGCATGTTCTCCTTGGTCTTCGTTGGTCAGTTCAGGGCATGGCCCCGGGATCAAAGCCTGACAGTCTACCGCAATGCTCACCCTTTTTTCTTGTTGGCGGAACGGTGCCACCAGGCCGGCCTCGACTGTTTGGCATTTATCAACATTGCGTCAATCCACCTATGGACGCAGAGCGTAAATTGCTCTACAACGGTTAAAAAGCACCCAACCGGAGTGCTAAAGCCGTAAACGGAAAGCTGACTGGCAGGTCGGAGCATGTTCAAGGAATTGTGGAGAAAATTCGGGTCCGATTTCCTGCAGGCTACCTGTGTGGAAGACGAACAGACATTGTCTTCGGAAAATCAGCGCTCGGCGGAAAAGCATGTGCGGGTTTTGCCTCACATCACCCATACGGGCGAGTTTCACCTTGAGCGACTGACCCAGTTGCTGAAAAGCCGTTATGGAAAGAGCTTCACGGTGCCGACAGACACCACCTCCAGCGACCGTGCGCTCAAAGAAGTCATTTCCTTTGCTGCGCGCATTCAGGACCAGGATATTCAGCGGGAGCTGCTACTGTTCTACCTGAATTGTTCCCCGGTCATCCAGGAGTACCTGAGATCCGAGACGCCACTGGGCCAGGGGCCTTTCCTGGGCCGGTAAAGATGCGCCTTAACCATCTGTAAAGTCACCACACAGGTACGTTGTAGTATACTCTCCCGCCTGATTGACAACACATCCAATGGCTGAGGCATCCAGTGCCAATAATTCTCACGGCCGGTTCAGGGGATATTCATGGGGTCCAGTGTTTCGCAAACCCGCTCATTGTTCGCAGTTGCCTTAACAGGGCTGGCAGTCGCACTTTCTGGTTGCGCTTCCGATCGTTATTTCATGGTACCGAAAGAGAATATTGAAGAAGTGCGAGCCTCGGTCCAAAGCCAGCGTGCGACCCTTGTTACCATGGAGCAGAATGCCGGTGTAAGGCACGAAAAGCTCCTGCAGCAGAATCAGGATTCTACCCAGACCATTCTCCAGGCCATTGCCACTCAGGTTGAAAAGCCATCGTGCCCACCACCAAAGGCGGCACCTACCTGCCCCGCTTCCCGCGAAGATAAAGGCCGGGCGGATCGCCTCAAAGGCAAAGTCGTTGTCGGTGAGGTCGAAAAGTTTTTCCTGGCTGGCCCCGACCATGTCTATACCGCCCGAATCGACAGTGGCGCGGAAACCTCTTCCATACACGCCCGTAACGTTCAGCGTTTTGAACGGGATGGCAGCAACTGGGTACGCTTTGAAGTGCCCGTTCCCGGTACTGAGGATGGCGAGTGGGTAGCCATGGAGAAAGAAATCTCCAGGCGAGTGAAGATTATCCAGTCCAGTGCCGATGAGTCAGAGCGCCGGGTGGTGGTGGAGCTTCAGTTTGCCATCGGCGACCACCAGCAGGTGGCTGAGTTTACGTTGGCCGACCGGACAAATCTGACTTACGAAGTCCTGATTGGCCGCAACGTATTGCGAGACGTCATGTTGATCGATGTCGGCAAGGAATTCGCAACCGAGTTGCCCGAATCCTACCTTGAACAAGCGGCAAACGGAGAGGAAGAATGACGGTACGCTCCCGGGTCCCGTTTTACGTGTTTGTCTTCCTGTTGATTGCGGCAGGGATAGCGATCGCCACCTGGCGCCATCTGGAACTGGGTATTCCGTGGATGACCGGTGAACAACGTCCGGTCTGGATGATTGAGGCGCGAGTCGATTTTGAGGGCCAGAACAGCCCGGCTGAAGTGAGCCTGCACATCCCGGAGCAACCGCCCGGCTTCCGTATCCTGACGGAGCAGGCCGCCTCGCCCGGCTACGGCTTCTCAATTCTGGATAGCAACAGCGGGCGCAGGGCCCAGTGGACAAAACGAGACGTCGCCGGTCCTCAGACTCTCTATTTCAAGGCACAGTTTGTACCGGATGAAGACGCGATTCATGCTCCGCCAGTGCGTAAACCCCGGGCATTGACGGTTTTCTGGGAGGAGCCCCAGGCCACCGCCGTAAGAGAGCTCCTGACCCAGGCTTCCGAGCGATCCAGTTCCCCGGAGAGCATGACCCGCGAGCTGATCCGCCTGATGCAGCCAGACAACCGCACCCAGAACACAACATTACTGGTATCTGACGACAACTATCTGCAACTGCTGGTGAAGATGCTGAACCACGCTGGCATCGCTGCGCGCACCGCAGATGCCCTGAAGCTTGAGGATGCCCGCCGTCGCCAACAACTGGTGCCATTTCTACAGATATACAATGGCAAGCGCTGGCTTACCTTCGACCCGCGCACCGCAGAACAAGGTGTACCGGAAAACCTGTTGCTCTGGAGACAGGGGGCAGATTCCCTCCTCGACGTGGTGGGTGGCGACGACTCCCAGGTAAGCTTTTCCATGCTGCGGCAGACCGTGCCGGCGCTGCAACTGGCAACGCTGGAGTCCAACGCCAATGGGCTGAGTGTGCTCGGTTTCTACCAGCTACCCATCGAAGAACAGAGCATGTTCCGAATGCTGCTGTTGCTCCCCATCGGCGCTCTCATTGTCGCCTTCATGCGGATTGTCATTGGCATCCGGACATCGGGCACCTTCATGCCGGTCCTGATCGCCGTGGCCTTTGTACAGACCACTCTGGTGCCAGGGCTGATCGCCTTTCTGTCCGTTGTAGCCATTGGCCTGCTGTTGCGC